>DATHUM010000001.1:0-6065 GCA_035462225.1 Jiangellaceae bacterium
CACCGAATTGGTCGGAGAACGGCTGGGACCGCCAGTACGGTGCCGGAATCGTAGACGCGTACGCGCTGTTGAAGGCACCGTTGCCGGATCCGGTGCGGATGCTGCCGCCGGCCGGGCCCGATGACTTCGATACAGTGGCCCGCCTTCGAGGCGTCCTCACCGACCTGGACCGCAACGGCGTACGCACGGCCATCTCAGCCCTGCTCGCGATCGAGGACGAACAGGTCGACGAGCTGCCGGCAGCAATCGTCGCCGAGCTCGTGTTCCTAATGGGCGAGAACCCCTCGCTCCGCGTGGCCGTGGCCGGCACGGCCCCGTCCGGATCTGCGTCGCCGTCGCCGGCGGCCCTGATCGACCGGGCACGTGACGACCTGCGCGCGGTTGCCTCGCGCAGCCTTGTCGGGATGCTCGGGTAACGTCCACGACCATGTCGGTCACAGGTACGTCCGCCCCGGTGGTCAGCGACGGCGCCGGCCTTCGCGTAGCGGCCGAGCAGGCACTGCGCGATCTGGTCGGCCGTCCCGACGCCGTGTTGTGGGACGACCAGTGGACCGCCATCGAGGCCCTCGTCGCGCAGCAGCGCCGGGCCCTTGTCGTCCAGCGAACCGGCTGGGGAAAGTCGGCCGTGTACTTCGTGGCCACCATGTTGCTGCGCGCGCGTGGCGCGGGTCCGACGCTGATCGTCTCGCCACTGCTTGCGCTGATGCGCAACCAGGTCGATGCGGCCGGCCGGGCCGGAGTCCGCGCCCGCACCATCAACTCCGCGAACGTCGAGGACTGGGCTCAGATCGACAAGGAACTCGCCGTCGACGAGGTCGATGTGCTGCTGATCAGTCCCGAGCGGCTCAACAATCCCGGGTTCCGCGACGGCATCCTGCCGGGGCTGGCGTCGCGGCTGGGGCTGCTCGTCGTCGACGAGGCGCACTGCATATCCGACTGGGGGCACGACTTTCGGCCCGACTACCGGCGCATCCGCGACGCCCTGGCCGGGCTTCGCCCAGGTGTACCGGTGCTCGCCACCACGGCCACCGCGAATGCGCGCGTCGTCGCCGACATCGCCGAGCAACTGGGCCAGGACACCTTCGTCCAGCGAGGACCGCTCGACCGCGAGAGCCTGCGTCTTGGCGTACTTGCGCTGCCGAGCAACGAGCAGCGGCTCGGCTGGCTGGCCGCCCACCTGAGCTCGCTGACTGGCAGCGGCATCATATACACCCTCACCGTGGCCGCCGCGGAAGATCTCGCCGAACACCTGCGGGCGCACGGCCAAGACGTCCGCGCCTACACCGGGCGCACGGACCCTGCCGAGCGGCTGGCCGCGGAGTCTGCGTTGCTCGGCAACGAGCTCAAGGCGCTCGTCGCCACTTCTGCGCTAGGCATGGGTTTCGACAAACCCGACCTCGGATTCATCGTCCACGTGGGCGCTCCCCCGTCACCCATCGCCTATTACCAGCAGGTCGGTCGCGCCGGGCGGGCCGTCGAGCGGGCCGACGTGCTGCTTCTGCCGGGCCGCGAGGACTCCGAGATCTGGCGCTATTTCGCCAGCCTGGCGTTCCCCGCCGAAGCCCACGTCCGGCAGGTACTCGACGTGCTCGCCTCGGCCGACGCGCCGTTGTCCACAGCCGCTCTGGAGGCCCGCGTCGACCTGCGGCACACCCGGCTGGAGCTGATGCTCAAGGTCCTCGACGTCGACGGCGCGGTCCGGCGGGTCCCAGGCGGGTGGATCGGCACCGGTGCCCCGTGGGAGTACGACGGCGAACGTTACACCCGAGTCGCCGAGACCCGGCGAGCCGAGCAGCGGGCCATGCAGCACTACATCAGCGCGACCGAGTGCCGCATGGCCTACCTTCGCCAGGCGCTCGACGACGCGGACGCGGGCGAATGCGGGCGGTGCGACAACTGCGCCGGCGCCTTCTACCCGACCGACGTGCCCGACATTGCGGTGGTGTCCGCCCGCGAGCGGCTGGAGAGGCCGGGGATCGAGCTCGAGCCACGGGCCATGTGGCCGTCGGCGATGCCGGCGCTGGGCATCGACGTGCGCGGCCGCATCCCGGCTGGCGAACGTGCGGAAGTCGGCCGGGCGCTGGCCCGGTTGTCCGACCTCGGATGGGGCGACCGCCTGCGCCGGCTGGTCGGTCCTGGCGCGGCCGACCAGCAGGTGCCAGAACCGGTGGTTTCGGCGGTTGTAGACGTCTTGCGAACCTGGGGTTGGGACCACCGGCCCGCCGGAGTCGTCTCGGTACCGTCCCGCAGCCGTCCTGACCTGGTCAACTCGCTGGCGGTCCGAATCGCCGAGATCGGCCGGCTGGCCTTGCTAGGGACACTGGCCCCGGTTCGGTCGGCAGGCCGGCCGGAAGTGCGCGGCGGCAACAGCGCCTACCGGCTCGCCGCAGTGTGGAACTCGTTCACAGTGCCGCCCGATGTCATGAGTCGGCTCGCCGGCCTGGGCGACGCGCCCGTACTGCTGGTCGACGACCTCGCCGATACCCGCTGGACCATCACAATGGCAGCCCGCGCTCTGCGCCTCGCCGGGGCCGGGCCGGTACTTCCGCTCGTCCTGGCGATCGACGGCTGATTCGAAACTGCGCCCAACTTGTCCGGGTACTGGACCGAGCGAGGGATGCCCATTTCGCCGGCCGGCCGCACCAAGCCTCCTCAATGCCGCCGGCCGGCCGCACCAAGCTTCCTCAGTGTCGTAATGGCAGCAGTATGGAACCTTGGTGTAGCCCACCGACGACACCAAGGAACCTTGGGGCTCCCAACGACTGGCCGCGCGACTCACGGGCAACGTGTCCGGCCAAGGGCGACGACAGAAATCCACGTTGTCGAGTTGGAGTGCCGATCCTGTGAACGTTAACATTGACGGAGCACAAACCGAGCAGCGGCGAGGAGCCACGCGGATGTCCGATTCAAAGACACGTCCAGCCGTCATGGCCGACGTCGCGCGCCGCGCCGGCGTCTCGCACCAGACCGTCTCGCGCGTTCTCAACGATCACCCCAATGTGCGCCCAGAGACCCGCGAACGGGTGCGGCGGGCGATCGACGAACTGGCCTACCGCCGCAACTCCTCGGCACGGGCCCTTGTTACGCGGCGCACCAACACGCTGGGCGTTGTCGCATTCGACACCACCCTCTACGGCCCGGCCAGCACGCTGTTCGGCATCGAGCAGGCGGCTCGTGAAGCGGGCTACTTCATCAGCATCGTCAGTCTCAAGACGATCACCGCAAAGAGCGTGTCGGAGGCCCTGGACTACCTGGCGGAGCAGTCCGTCGACGGAGTCATCGTCATCGCACCGCAACGGACCGCGGCCGAGGCACTCGCCGCCTTGCCGGCGGCGGTTCCCGTCGTAGCGGTCGAAGGCGGGCAGGCACCGGACCGGCCGGTCGTCTGTGTCGATCAACGGGCCGGGGCTGCGGCGGCCACCCAGCATCTGCTCGACCTCGGCCACCGGACCGTGTGGCACATCGCAGGGCCGATGGACTGGCTGGAAGCGGAGGCGCGCCGCGATGCCTGGCGTGACACCCTTTCGGCCGCGGGTGCCGCGCAACCCGACGTGTTGTCGCACGGTGACTGGAGCCCACGGTCCGGATACGAGGCCGGACGCCGGCTCGTCGAGCGCCGTGCGGCGGGCGAGGACATCACGGCGGTCTTCGTGGCGAACGACCAGATGGCGCTAGGCGTGTTGCGCGCGCTCCGGGAAGCCGGCCTCGATGTGCCACGCGATGTCAGCATCGTGGGCTTCGACGACATTCCCGAATCGGAATTCTTCTCACCGCCGCTCACGACCGTCCGCCAGGACTTCGCAGCGCTGGGCCGCAACAGCATCGGCGTCCTGCTGGACCAGATCGAGGACGCCGGCTCGCGCCCGCCGCCTCGCGTAGTGGTCCCGGCGTCGCTTATCGTGCGGTCCAGCACCACGACCGTCGACGGCCGGGAATCCACCGACCCGTCCGAATGACTTCCGGCACCAGAGCGCGCAACCCGCACATCCAGGAGAATCGATGTGAACGCTAACACCGAGATCGGAGAGCCGACCGACGCCCGCTTCGCCATCAGTTCCGGTCGCACCGCGCTCGGCATCGAGTTGGGCTCGACGCGAATCAAAGCGTCGCTGACCGGTCCGGGCCATGCGCCGATCGCGATCGGCAGCCACGAGTGGGAGAACCAGCTCGTCGACGGGGTATGGACCTACTCCCTGGACTCCGTCTGGACTGGTCTGCGGACCTGCTTCGGCACGCTCGTGGACAACGCGGAGCAACGGCACGGCGTGCGTCCCACCACCTTCGGGGCCATCGGGGTATCGGCCATGATGCACGGCTACCTCGCATTCGATGCCCGAGACGAGTTGCTCGTGCCTTTTCGCACCTGGCGCAACACCAGTACCGGCCCGGCGGCCGCCGAGTTGACCGAGCTGTTCGGCTACAACATCCCGCTGCGCTGGTCGATCGCCCACCTGTACCAGGCGATCCTCGACGACGAGCCGCATGTGCCGCAGCTCGCGCACCTGACCACGCTGGCCGGATACGTCCACCGGTGCCTGACCGGGCGCAACGTGCTCGGCGTAGGTGACGCGTCGGGCATGTTCCCGATCGACCCGCAGACCTTGAGCTACGACCGGACGATGCTGGACAAGTTCGACCGGCTGGTCGCCGAGCGCCGAGCCGGTCTTAAGGTCGAGAGCCTGCTGCCCGAGGTGTTGCCCGCGGGTCGAGAGGCCGGCCGGCTGACTGGCGAGGGCGCCAGTCTGCTGGATCCCACCGGTGCGCTGCAGCCCGGAGTGCCATTGTGCCCACCGGAGGGCGATGCCGGTACTGGCATGGTCGCTACCAACTCGGTGGCGCCGCGCACCGGCAACGTCAGCGCCGGAACGTCCATCTTCGCCATGGTCGTGCTGGAGCGACCACTGACCGAGGTGCACGAAGAGGTCGACATGGTCACGACGCCGGCCGGTGACCCGGTCGCCATGGTTCACTGCAACAACGGTGCGAGTGAGCTAGGCGCCTGGGCCGACATGTTCGGTGAGTTCGCCGGCGCACTGGGGCACCCGGCCGGGCCGGACGAGGTCTATGAGGCGTTGTTCCGGGCTGCGGCCTCCGGTGAGACCGACGGCGGTGGACTGCTCGCCTACAACTATCTCGCTGGTGAGCCCATCACGGCTCTGACCGAAGGCCGCCCGCTGTTCGTCCGCACGCCGGACAGCCGGATGACCCTGGCCAATTTCGCCCGAACTCAGATCCTCGGCGTGTTCGGCACGCTGGCCCTCGGCATGCGTGTGCTGGCAACCGAGAATGTCGCGTTGGACCGCATGTTCGCCCACGGTGGCCTGTTCAAGACCAAGGGCGTGGCCCAGCGTTTGCTGGCCGCCGCTCTCGGAGCGCCGGTTGCCGTCGGCGAGACCGCCGGCGAGGGAGGATCCTGGGGCATGGCCTTGCTCGCCGCGTACCTGTCGGCCGCGCCGGAGCAGGATTTGGGCACCTTCCTGAACGCACGCGTGTTCGCCAACGCCGAGTTGGTCGTCACCGAACCCGACCCCGCCGACGTGGCCGGCTTCTCGTCGTACCTCGATCGGTACAGCGCCGGTCTGGCGATCGAGCGGGCCGCCACCGATGCCATCTAGGCCGAGACGAAAGGAGGTGGCAGTGAGCACCGACCCGGCATCCGGAGTTCCGGCGTCGATGCGCGACGCCGTTGAGGCCGCCAAGCGAAGGGTCGCCGATCTGCACGCCGAACTGCTGCGCTGGGCACTCGTCGTGTGGACCGCCGGTAACGTGTCCGAGCGCGTGCCTGGCACCACCGGCCACGGGGACCTGCTGGTCATCAAGCCGTCCGGAGTGACCTACGACAACATCACGCCGGAGGCGATGGTCGTCTGCGACCTCGACGGCAACCTCGTCGACGGGGATTATTGGGCGTCCAGCGACACCGCCGCCCACGCGTACGTGTACCGGCACCGGGCGGACGTCGGCGGGGTGGTGCACACCCACTCGACCTTCGCGACGGCATGGGCGGCGCGCGGTGAACCGATCCCTTGTGTGCTGACCGCGATGGCCGACGAGTTCGGCGGCGA
>DATHUM010000002.1:0-2024 GCA_035462225.1 Jiangellaceae bacterium
ACACCTCAGCCGTGTACGCCGAATACGACAGCACGAGCGTGGTGACGCCCCAGAACATGACGCTGCTCGGTACTCCCGGCAGCTGGAGGGCCGGGATACCGAAGCCGAAGAGCAGTAGCGCGAGGATCAGCGGGATGCCTCGGAAGAAGTCGATGTAGATGACGGCCAGGATCCGCACCGGCAGGAAGGCCGGCCCCCGCAGGCTCCGCAGCACCGCGACGAGGAGCGCGAAAACCAGGATCGCTATCTGGGCTATGACGAACATCACCACGTCGATCCAGAAGCCGGCGACGATGTCGGGGGCGGACAGCCGAAAGTCCTCGGGATTGAAGAACCTGTCGCGGACCAGCGGCCAGTTCGGGCTGGAGAGAACCCACCACACCAGCAACCCGAAGACCACGACCGTGCTGGTCGCAGCGATCGCCGCCCCCTTGGCTCCCTCCTGGGCGAGAAAGTCGCGGACCGGGCGGCCGCCGGGCCGGGCGCCTGGCACTAAGCCAGGCGGCCCGGACCCGATGGCGTCAGACACGGGGCGACTGGTCGAGCGTCGGGATGTCGCCGCCCGGCGCCAGCCACTCGTCCTCGAGCGCCGCGATCGTGCCATCGTCGTGGAGCGCCTGCAGCGCCGGGTTGACACATTCGATGAGCGGGTCGTCCTTCTCGAATAGCAGCCCGAGCTCTTCGGGGCTCTCGCCCACCCGGGGCAGCACGCCGACGATCGCGGCGTCGGGGATCTCGACCGCTGTGATGTAGTACGCGGTCGGCAGGTCGAACACGATGCCATCGACCTGGCCGCCGTCGAAGGCCAGCTTGGCCGCGGCGTTGTCGTTGTAGACCTGTGCCGGAGAATCGGGCTGGATCACGTTGTCGATGTAGTCCAGACTCGTCGTCGCGATGGCGGCGCCGAGCCGGGCGGACTTCAGATCGGCCAGCGACTGGGCGCTCGCGACCGGGTTCTCCGGATCGGCGATGATCGCCTGCTCGACCTGGTAGTACCCGATCGAGAACCCGACGACCTCCGCGCGCTCCTCACTGATCGAGTACTGCTGGATGTTGAAGTCGTACGGCTTCTCGCCCGGTGCGATCGCCTCGTCGAATCCGGTGCGCACCCAATCGACGGCGTCGGCCTCGAAGCCGAGTCGCTCGGCGAGGGCATACACCAGCGCCGACTCGAAGCCCTGACCGTTCGCCGGATCGTCGTCGACCATCCATGGCTCGAAGACGGGTTCCCCCGTGGCGACGGTCAGCGTGTCCGGCTCGTAGGTGGGCAGCGGATCGCAGGCGTCGCCCGTCGGTGTCTCCGTGGCCGCCGGTGCTTCATCGTCGGTGGCGTCGGTGGTGTCGGTTGCGTCGTCATCACCCCCACACGCGGCGAGCAGAGCGAGCGCGGGCAGCAACACCCACAGACGTCGCGTGGTCTTCATGGCGGCTCCTCGTCCGGTAATGGCGTCAGGCAACCATCATGGTTTACCACTAGTCCGGACGCGGAGCCGCCATAGTCCGGGTGGCGAACACCGGCGCGGCGTCAAGGCGCCAGCAATTGCACCTCCGCGCTGAGCCCCGCGGCCACTTCATCGGAGATGGCACCCGCGGCGCGCAGATCTTCCAGGGTATGGACGATGCTGTTCAGCGCATTCGCCGCTGCCGCGAGCCGGCCGGCCGCCAAGTGATTCTCGGCATTGGTGAGCCGGATCAGAATCGACTGGGCGTCGTCGGTGGTGATCGCACCAGTGTCGATCAGGTAGTCGACCAGCGCGCGGACCCGGTCGAAGCTGACCACGCCGAACGTGCCGGCCTCAGGGTCGTGGTCGCTGACGCCGAATCGTCCGTAGGCCGGCGCTTCACCGGTCGCATCGCCGGGCCAGTCCACGTTGATCTTCGCTACCCGGACGTCGAGTAGCTCGTCCATCATCGCCGGGCTCACCCACATCTGGTCGAGCGTCTGGGCCTGGCCCTGGAAGCCGAACGTGTACGCGCTCGCCGGGTAACGCTCAACCAGCTCGCCGTAGAGGTTCGTCAGCGTG
>DATHUM010000003.1:0-4014 GCA_035462225.1 Jiangellaceae bacterium
CGTAGAAAATGATCTCGCGGTCGTCGGCCAGCCGGCCCGTGGTGCGGATATGGGAAAGATCGTTCGGCATGCTCACCCGTCCTCACCGATCACGCAACCCCTCCGGCGGAGACGATAGCGAGGGAATCAGTCAGACCCACGGCTTAACACACTTCCACAATTTCGAACATAAACTCAACATGGCATTACGGGTCCCCGGTGCGTGATCGGCCGCCGCAGGATGCCGAACACTCCGAGATCAACGATCGGGAGCCGTCGTGCCGCCTGGCCGGGGGTGGGAGTGGATTCCTGCCCGGCGCGCGTCCGTACACTCTTCGGATGGACCCAGCCAGACGCCGGCCGCGTCACGCCCCTGGGGAGCAACGGTGAGCACCGACCTGCTGGTCAACGTGGGCCTCGTGCTGCTGTTCGTACTCATCGGTGGTGTGTTCGCGGCCACGGAAATCGCCCTTGTATCGCTTCGCGAGAGCCAGATAACCCAGCTCGAGCAACGGGGCCGGCGCGGTGAGCGAGTCGCCCGGCTGGCCAACAACCCGAACCGGTTCCTTGGCGCGGTGCAGATCGGCGTCACCGTCGCGGGGTTCTTCTCTGCGGCGTACGGCGCGACGATGCTGGCCGACGACGTCTCGCCGCTTGTCGAGCGGATCGGCGTCCCGAAAAGCATCGCCGAGCCGGTGACCCTCATCGTGATCACCCTAGCGATCGCCTTCGTATCCCTGGTGCTCGGGGAGCTGGCACCCAAGCGGATCGCCTTGCAGCGCTCGGTCGGCGTCTCGCTGGTGGCAGCCCCGACGCTGGACCGGTTCGCCACCCTGATGCGCCCGGTCCTGTGGCTGATGTCGAAGGCGACCGATGTCGTCGTCCGGCTGCTCGGTGGCGACCCCAACCTGCAGCGGGAGCAGATTTCCAGCGAGGAACTGCGCGAGCTCGTCTCAGGACACGAGGACCTCGGCGAGGAAGAGCGGCGAATCGTCGAAGACGTGTTCTCAGCCGGCGACCGGCAGCTGCGCGAGGTGATGCTGCCCCGCACCGAGGTCGACTTCCTCGACGCCGCGACGCCCGTCTACCAGGCCGTCAAGCAGGCGATGCTGATGCCCCACTCGCGATACCCGGTGGTACGCGGATCGGCCGACGACGTAGTGGGCTTCGTGCACGTCCGTGACCTGTTCGCGCCGGACATGGCCAACCGGAGCGTCCGGGTCGGCGAGATCGCCCGCGACGTGATCATGCTGCCCGGAACCAAGCGAGTGCTGCCGGCGCTGTCGGAGATGCGTCGGGCCGGTGCGCACATCGCGATCGTGGTGGACGAATACGGCGGGACGGCCGGCATCGTCACGCTCGAAGACCTCGTCGAAGAGCTGGTCGGCGACATCAGGGACGAGTACGACATCGCCGAGGAAGCCGGCCCTCCGGTTGCAGGTGGCGAGTTCACCGTCGACGGCTTGCTGAACCTGGAGGACTTCGCCGAGCGTACCGGCGTGGAACTGTCGGACGGGCCGTACGAGACGGTGGCCGGGTTCGTGGTGGCCTCCCTCGGGCGGCTGCCTCGCGTCGGCGACACCGTCGATGTCGATGGTTGCCGGCTGGAGGTCCTGACCGTCGACGGCCGGCGCGCGTCGCGGCTGCGCGCAGTGATCACGCGGACGACCGGCCCTACCGAGCCCGCCAACCCCTGACCGGTACTGACACAATGACGCCTATGACCGACGCCAGGCCCCGCGTGCTGTCTGGAATGCAGCCCACCAGCGATTCGCTCCACCTGGGCAACTACCTGGGTGCGCTGGTGCAGTGGGTGGCCCTTCAGGACACCCACGACGCCTTCTACTGCGTCGTGGATCTGCACGCAATCACGGCCGGCCACGATCCCGAGTTACTCCGGCACCGCACCCGGGTCACCGCCGCCCAGTATCTGGCCGGCGGGGTCGACCCGGAGCGCAGCACCCTGTTCGTCCAGAGTCACGTACCCGAGCACACTCAGCTCGCCTGGGTCCTCGGTTGCATCACCGGGTTCGGTGAGGCGAGCCGGATGACCCAGTTCAAGGACAAGGCGGCGCGCCAGGGAACCGAAGGCACGACGGTCGGGTTGTTCACCTACCCGATCCTGCAGGCCGCCGACATCCTGCTCTACCAGGCGAACCGGGTGCCGGTAGGTGAGGACCAGCGCCAGCACGTCGAGCTGACGCGCGATCTCGGCGGGCGCTTCAACACGCGGTTCGGCCCGACGTTCGTCCTGCCCGAGCCGTATATCCTCCGGGAGACCGCGAAGATCTACGATCTACAGGACCCCACCGCCAAGATGAGCAAGAGCGTCGGCGGTGCGGGACTCATCGAGCTACTGGACGATCCCAAGGTGATCGAGAAACGGATCAAGAGTGCCGTCACCGACAGTGGACGCGAGGTCGTGGCCGACCCGGAGGACAAGCCAGGCGTGACGAATCTGATGACCATCCTGTCCGCGCTGACCGGCCAGAGCATCGAACAGGTCGAGCACGACTTCACCGGGCGGGGGTACGGCGATCTGAAGAAGTCGGTCGCCTCCGCCGTCCTCGATGTGGCGATCCCGTTCCAGAACCGGGTCCGCGAGTTGCTGGACGACCGAGCCGAGCTGGACGCTCTCCTCGCGCGTGGAGCGGCCAAGGCCCGGGACGTCGCGGCACGGACCCTTGCGACGGTGTACGAGCGCGTCGGGTTCCTCGCGGCCGAGTGACGATGAGCGAACCGATACGGCACGACGACGTGCGTACCATCGGCGTCGCGATCGCGATTCCGCCACCGTTCGGCCCGGAGTTGCAGCGTCGCCGAGATGCGTTCGGCGACCCGATGGCAGATGCGATCCCGCCCCACGTCACGCTCCTGCCCCCCACCGAAGTGAGCCCCGATGAGCTGCCCGTCATCACCAAACACTTGAGCTCGATCGCCGCCAACGCCGACCCGTTCGAGATCCACCTTCGCGGCACGGCGACGTTCCGGCCGGTGTCGCCCGTCGTCTTCGTCGCGCTCGCCCGCGGCATCTCCCATTGCGAGATGATGGCCAGCGCAGTGCGCACCGGGCCGCTCACCGTCGACCTGCATTTCCCGTACCATCCGCACGTCACGGTGGCGCACAACCTGGAGGACGAGGTGCTCGACCGTGCATTCGCCGAGTTGGCCGACTACGAGGCGGCCTTTTCGGTCACCGCTTTCGGGCTGTACGAGCACCGCGAAGACGGCTACTGGGTCGAGCGCCGGTCGTTCCCGCTGGGCGCACGGCGTCCGGTGCCAGGGGAGCGTCGAGATCTGCGCTGAGACTGCGTCCGTCCGATCGTGATCAGGCGGCGTAGCGGCCACGTGATTTTCGGCGGCGCTGACGGACCACCAGCAGGCCCACCACGGCCGGCACAGTGACACCGACCGGCCACCAGGGCGGAATACCCGAGCCGAGCGCCAGGTCGGCCGAATCGGCGGCGGACGGTTCCTCGCTCTGCGACGCCGGTGGGTCGGCCGCCTCTTCCTCGACCTGTGCTTCGGCGGCGGCTGCGACGTCCTCCGGGGTTACCAGCACACCAACGGGTTCGGCCGTTCCCGCTGCGGCGAAGCCCCAGTCGAGCAACGCGGCGGCGACCGGTTCGGCACGCCCTTCGGCGCCGAGGACAGTCACGACCAGCCTGGTGCCATCGCGTTCGGCCGCGGCGACCAGGGTGTGCCCCGCCTCGGTGGTGTAGCCGGTCTTGAGCCCGATCGCGCCGTCGTACGAGCCGAGCAGCCGGTTCTGATTCTGAATCTGGAACGTCTGGCCGTCGAGACCGGGAAAGTCGTAGGCCCGGGTCTGCGCGATCTCCGCAAGATCGGCGTCGGCCAGCACCGCGCGCCCGAAAAGTGCCAGGTCGTACGCGGAGGACACCTGGCCGGGCTCGTCGAGCCCGTGGGGTGTCACGGCGTGGGTGTCGAATGCCCCAAGCCTGGCGGCTTCGGCGTTCATCAATTCGATGCAGGCCGCCAGCCCACCCACCAGCTCGGCCAATCCATACGCGGCGT
>DATHUM010000004.1:0-8829 GCA_035462225.1 Jiangellaceae bacterium
CCAGATTGGAGGCGACGATCACGTTTCCCGCCCGGTTCCTCCTCGTCCTCGCCATGAACCCGTGCCGGTGCGGCTACCACGGCAGCCGCCACCGCGACTGCACGTGCAGCCCGGACGCGGTGCGCCGCTATTGGCAGCGGATCTCAGGGCCGATCCGCGACCGGATCGACGTCCGTATCCAGATCGATCCCCCCGCGATCGCCAGCCTCGACGCCGGGCTCGCCGCGGCCGAGCCGACTAAGGTCGTGGCCGAACGTGTCCTTGCCGCCCGGGAGCGCCAGCGCCGCAGGCTTGCCGGCACTCCATGGCGGGTCAACGGAGAGGTGCCGGGTCCCCATGTCCGACGGCACTTGATGCCACCGGGCAGAGCGCTCGGTCCACTGCACGAGAGCTTCAGCAAGGGTGTGCTGACGGCGCGGGGCGCAGATCGCGCACTCCGGGTGGCCTGGACGATAGCCGACCTGGCCGGGCACGACGCGCCAACCCGAGACGACGTCGCCGAAGCGGTCTCCTATCGCTTGGGAAGCAGTGGTTCGCATGACCGGCTGTCCTGACCACGAGCGAGTGGCTCGGGCTGTTCTGGCGGCGGCGGTCGAACCGCCGGGCGAGCGGGTCGCACGCCACCTTATCGACCACGGGATCGAAGCGACGCTGACCGCGCTGCGCGAAGGCGGTCACGACAAGCTCGACCCAGAGGGCCGGGTCCACCGGCGGCTGGCCGGTGTCGACGGCGCGGCGCTGCTGGCTTCGGCGACCGCACTCGGAATCAGGTTCGTCTGCCCGGCCGACGCCGAGTGGCCGGCGGTGCTCGATCAGATGAGCTCTTTTGCCGGTCCGGGTGACACGTGGGTGGCGCCACCTATCGGGCTGTGGGTGCGGGGTGATGCGGACCTCGCGGCGCTCGCGCCACGTTCGGTCGCCGTGGTCGGCGCCCGGGCGGCGACAGACTACGGCCGGCGGATCGCGACCGAGCTCGGCGCCGACCTGGCGTCGCGAGGTTGGACGGTCGTGTCCGGCGCCGCGTATGGCATCGACGGAGCAGCGCACCGCGGAGCACTGGCCGTGGGCGGCAGGACGGTTGCGGTGCTGGCATGCGGGGCCGACCTCACCTATCCGCGCGGACACACTGAATTGCTGCGCAGGATCCTCGACGGCGGCCTTATTGTGAGCGAGCTGCCGCCCGGCACGGTCCCAAGTCGCCCGCGATTTCTTGCCCGCAACCGGCTCATCGCCGCGCTGACCCGCGGCACAGTCGTGGTCGAAGCGGCGCGGCGCTCGGGAGCGCTCAACACCGCGAGTTGGGCTACCCACCTGCGCCGCCCTCTCGGTGCAGTCCCTGGGCCGGTGACGTCGGCGATGTCGGCCGGCTGCCACAAGATTATCCGGGCCGGCGAAGCCGTCCTCGTCACCGACGCCGCCGAGGTGGCCGATCACGTCGGCGACATCGGAACGGACGCCGCGGTCGACGTACGTGTTCTCGATGGTCCGTTGGATCGGCTGGAGCCGACGACTCGCGACGTGTACGAGGCGATCCCGGCCAGGCAGGCGGTCACCGTCGACCAGTTGTGTGCCGAGACGGGTTTGTCGGTGCCGGCTTGCATGGCCGCGCTCGGCCGTCTTGGCGCCAGTGGACTGGTAGCGCGTGCCGACGGCGGGTGGCGACTCACCAAGATCGGCCACGGCGCGCCGAAGGCGGCGATGCTTGACCTGGACTGACTGCCCGGCGACGGTGAGGACGTGACGACAATCGAGGAGCTGCCCGCGCAGTTCGGGGCGATCGTCGAGGAATTCGGCACCTACCTCAGGACCGTGCAGAACCGCTCTGAGCACACCGTGCGGGCTTACTGCGGCGACGTGGCCGGCCTGCTCGCACAGCTGGACCGGCTGGGTCACACTGACCTGCGCCGGCTCGACATCGCCGCGCTGCGGGGGTGGCTGGCCGGCCAGCGGACCAGAGGGCGGGCCCGCTCGACGCTGGCCCGGCGCGCCTCGGCGATCCGGGTGTTCACGGCGTGGGCGCACCGTGAGGGCCTGCTAGATGCTGACGTCGGTGCGGCTCTGGGCACACCAAAGAGCGGTCGCGAGCTCCCCGACGTGCTGCGGCTGGGCCAGGTCGAGGAGTTGCTCGCCGCGGCAGCCGACGATGCCGCCGGCGGCGAACCGCTCGCGTTGCGAGATCACGCCGTGCTCGAGATGCTCTACGCCACCGGCATCCGGGTCAGCGAACTCACTGGCCTCGATATCGATCACGTCGACGAGGGTCGCCGGGTGGTTCGGGTGATGGGCAAGGGACGAAAGGAGCGCAGCGTCCCCTATGGTGCTCCCGCCGCAGCCGCGGTGAAGCGGTGGCTGGCGCACGGACGGCCCGCGTTGGCCAGGCCGGGCTCCGGCAGCGCCCTGTTTCTTGGCGCGCGCGGCGGGCGGATCGGCGTGCGTGCGGTGCGCGAGATCGTCTACACCCGTCTGCGTGCGGTCAGCGGCGCGCCGGACATCGGCCCGCACGGGATTCGTCACTCGACGGCGACACACCTGCTCGAGGGAGGGGCCGACCTGCGAAGCGTGCAGGAGCTGCTCGGCCACTCCTCGCTCGCCACCACGCAGATCTACACGCACGTGTCGGTGGACCGGCTGCGCCGTGCGTACCGGCAGGCGCATCCCCGTGCCTGAGGCTCTCCCCGCCGACTGATTACCGTCGACGACCGATTACCTCCCGTCGGCCCTGTCCGCAGGGCGTCTTGTCGCGTCATGGTGGAGGCGGAGAAGAGGTGACCCACGATGAGACGCGTGGGACAGAACCTGCGATACGTAGCGTTCACCGCGATGGCGGTCGTCGGCGTGCTCGGCGTGATGTTCATTGCCGGAAATACGTTCGCGGACCCGGGGGGTTGGCAGGCCGCCGGGGTCACTGCTCTGTGGACGATTCCCATGGTGGCTCTGAGTGTTCATGCCCTGCTGCGTCCCGCAGCAGCCGGACCAGTCCTCGCTGGGGCGACGGGGATGGTCGCCGTGTTCACCGTGGCGGACTCGGCATTCGGCGTCGTACCGCGAGACGATTGGGGGCCGGTGGCCGCGGTCGCTGTGTTCGCCCTCGCTGTGGCGTTGGCGTTTCTGGGCCTGCACCGGGCACGGTTGGCGGGCCTGCTGATGATTTTGGCGGGAATCGCGCAGCTCACTGCGACCTTGATAGGCGTCGTGATCGAAGCCGCCGACGGTGCAGGCCTAGGGGCCGCCTTCGGTGGCTCGTCAGGCGTGGTCGTGCTGCCGCTGCTGGTCATCGGCGGGCTGTTCCTGCTTGCCGGGTCTCTCCAGGATCTCAACGGGAGCGGTCCGGGGCGAGTGGCCACCGGCGGGGGGGCGAACGCACATCCACGTGCCTGATCTCTCAACCGCGTATACCGGCGAGCGCTCCCATGGCGGCCTGCCCGGACACTCCGGCCGGGCCCGATGCCACCAGCCCGACAGGCTCGGCGGGCGCATCTACAGTCTGCTGGCCGTCATCGGTCTGATCACCGCCCAGCGCGCGTGATCCGAGCGGTAGCAGTCGTGGCCTCGCGGCCGAAGGGATAA
Organism: Jiangellaceae bacterium; assembly: GCA_035462225.1. Lineage (GTDB taxonomy): Bacteria > Actinomycetota > Actinomycetes > Jiangellales > Jiangellaceae > JASLBX01. Next base: position 3,568 of record DATHUM010000004.1, read on the forward strand.
GGCTCGTGGGATCCAGGTAGACCTCGCCTCGCAGCAGCCCCCAGTGCAGGCATGCCGACGGCGCGCAGTGGCTTGCGGCCATATCCAGTGTGCCGATCTGCTGGCCCGCCTCGACACGTTGGCCGATCGCGACGGCAGGGGCCACCGGCTGGTACGTCGTGCGCAGCTCACCATGGGTAACGGTCACGACACCGACACCGGCGACCAGCCCGGCGTAGGTCACCAGTCCGTCCCCAGCGGCATACACCGCCGAGCCTTCGACGCCGGCGAGGTCGACGCCGCGGTGGCCCGGCTGCCATGGCTCCTGCGGCGGGTCGAAGGCGTGCACGATGGCGGTTTGGGCGGGCCCGAGCGGCCACGTCCACCTGCCTGGCGCGTCGGTCGCCCCTTCGGCCGCGGTGCCGGTAGTCGTGGCCAGTGCGGCGGCGGCGAGCGTGGTGATTGCACGGCGTAGTCCCATGCCTGCCAGGTTGCCGACGCTGACGGCCTGGCGGGGCGCCCGGCCTCAATCTGTGGACAACCGGCCGGAATCGAGCCGGGTGTGGACACGTCCGGCCAGGAGCCGACCAGACCTTCCAATCCCGTCCCAATGAGATCACGAAGTGGCAACGAACAACGGCCGCGCGGGTTTAGAAGTGGACGTGCCGGGTGGTCAAGCCGGAAGGGTCGAGGGTGGAGTGTTGAGCCCAGGGTGAAAGCGATTGAAGGGGTAGAGGTCGACGAATGGCATCGAATCGACGTGGAATGGCAGTAGCCGCGGCCAGCACGGTGCTCGTGCTTGCGGCATGTGGCGGAGGAGAGGGAGTCGACGTCGACGGCGACGCCGGACCCGGTACGGAGGCTCCCGAGAGTCCTGAAGGCGGGACCCTGATCGCTGGTATCTCCAGCCAGCCGGATCAGCTCGATCCGCACGTGACTACGGCGTACGCCAGCTTCCAGATTCTGGAGAACGTCTACGACACGCTCGTCGCACCCGACTCGGAGGGCACGTTCGAACCCAGCCTGGCCGAAAGCTGGCAGACCAGTGACGACGGCCTGACCTGGACGTTCACCTTGCGTGAGGGCGTGACCTTCCACGACGGCAGCGAATTCGACTCCGCCGACGTCGTCTACTCACTCGAGCGGATGACCGGGGAGGAAAGCTCGGTGGCGTGGCGGTTCGCCACCGTCGAGAGCATCGACGCGCCGGACGAGCGAACAGTCGAGATCACGCTGACCGATCCGACGCCGAATCTGCTGGACAACATCGGCGGTTACAAGGGCATGTCGATCCTGCCCGAAGGCGCCGCCGAGGATCTCGACCTCACGACTGAGGCGAACGGCACCGGTCCGTTCACCCTGGACAGTTTCTCGGCGTCCGGCGCCACGCTCAGTGCGTTCGCAGATCATTGGGCCGGCGCCCCGACCGTGGACGGGGTCGAGTTCCAGTTCACCACTGAGTCCGCAGCCGCGCTGACCGCCCTGCGGACCGGCGAGATCCATTGGACCGACAACGTCCCACCGCAGGACGTCCAGAACCTGGAGGGTGACCAGGACGTCGAGGTCGGCATCGCACCCAGCATCGACTACTGGTACCTCGCCCTCAATCAGGCCCAGGAGCCGTGGGACGACGCGGACGCTCGCCGTGGCGTGGCGTTCGGGCTCGATCGGGAGTCCATCACCGAGGCGACCCAGTTCGGTGCCGCGACGGTGAACCAGACGGCGATTCCGGCCGACAGCTTCTGGGGGCACGACTACGCGCCGTACGAGTACGACGCCGAGCAGGCACGCGAATTGCTCGATTCGGCTGGCGTCGCCGAGGGCCAGACGCTCGGGATCATGGTCGTCACCGACACCGAAGGTGTGCAGGCCGCGCAGGTCATGCAGGCGAACCTGGCCGAGGCGGGCATCGAGGTGGAGATCCAGCAGGAGGAATCGGCGACCTGGCTGGACCGGCAGGGTGAGGGCGATTTCGACGCGTTCATGTGGAGCTGGATCGGAAACCTCGATCCGTTCGGGTTCTACCACGCACAGCACGTCTGTGACGGGACGTTCAACTTCCAGGGGTACTGCAACGAGGAGGTGGACGCGCTGCTCGAGCAGGCCGCGGCCGAAACCGATCAAGACGCCCGTAAGGCGCTCTACGATCAGGCCGCGGAAATGATCGTCGACGACGCGAGCTACATCTACCTGTACAACCCCGACGTCGTTCAGGCGTGGGTGCCCGGGCTCTCCGGCTACGAGGTCAGGCCGGACCGAGCCATCAACTTCGAGCAGGTGGTGCTGCCCGAGTGACGAGGTACGTCGTCCGCCGGCTGGCGCAGTCGGCGGCCGTCCTCGCCGGGGTGAGCATCCTCGTGTTCGCCGTCATCCACCTGGTACCGGGCGATCCGATCAGGGTTGCGCTCGGCACCAGGTTCGATCAGGCCACGTACGACGCCCTGCTGGAACGATCGGGCCTGGATCAGCCTCTGGTGACTCAGTACTTCAGCTGGCTCGGCAGTGCGGTGCAAGGCGATCTCGGAGTGAGCTTTCGGACTGGGCAACCGGTGACCGAGGTGATCCTCGAGCGGCTGCCGGCGACGGCGTCACTGGCCGTGGCGGCCATCCTGGTGGCGCTGGTGATAGCCGTGCCACTGGGAACCGTTTCGGCGCTGCGCCCGCGGACGGTGGTCGACTGGTTTGCCACGGTAGCGAGCCAGGCCGGCATCAGCATTCCGGACTTCTGGATGGGCATCATGTTCATCTTGATCTTCGCGGGGACGTTGGGCTGGCTGCCTACCGGCGGCTACGTCGGGCTGACCGATGACCCGGTCGAGTGGGCGCGGCGGCTGATCATGCCGGCGGTCACGATCGGCGTGGTGAGCGGCTCGATCATGACCAGATTCGTCCGCTCGTCCGTCCTGGAGGCACTTGGGCAGGAGCATGTTCAGGCAGCGAGGACCAAGGGTATGCGGGCCCGGGACGTACTGACCTGGCACGTGCTGCGCAACGCGCTCATCCCGCTGGTGACGGTCGGCGGCATCCAGCTGGCGTACCTGCTCTCCGGTGTCGTCGTCATCGAGATCGTGTTCCGCTGGCCGGGGCTAGGCCAGCTTGCGCTGCAGGCGGTGCAGCAGCGCGACTACCCGGTGCTCCAGGGCGCCGTCCTGCTGTTCGCAGTGGTCTTCCTGGTGGTGAACCTGGTCGTGGATCTGCTGTACGCGCGGCTCGACCCGAGGATCGCCTACACATGACGAAAGTGACCGAGGCTCCGGCCGCGCCATCGTCCCGCCGGCGGTGGGTCGAGACACTGCGCTTGCTGGCCCGCAACCCGATGGCGATCGCGTCGAGCCTCGTGCTGCTGGGGCTGGTATCCGTCGCCCTTCTCGGTGAACGGATAACCCCGTACAACCCGCTGGCCCAGTCGATTCCCGACCGCCTGCAAGCTCCGTCGGCCGAGCACTGGTTCGGCACCGACGAGCTGGGGCGAGATGTCCTCTCCAGGGTGCTCGACGGAGCCAGCGTCTCGCTACAGGTCGGGTTCGTCGCCGTCGGAATCTCGCTGGTCGCCGGTTCGCTGATCGGGCTCATGGCCGGCTTTTACGGCCGTTGGCTGGACGACGGGCTGATGCGTTTCATGGACGTGCTGTTCGCCTTTCCGGCGATCCTGTTGGCGATCGTCGTGGTGGCCGTGCTCGGGCCGGGCATCACGAACGCGATGATCGCGATCGGCATCGTCTACACGCCGATCTTCGCCCGGATCGCGCGAGCGAGCTCGCTCAGCGTGCGCGAGGAGGTGTACGTCCGGGCCGCACGGTCGTCCGGCGGTGGTGACCTGCGGATCATGGCACGGCACGTGCTGCCGAACATTGCCGCACCGCTGATCGTGCAAACCTCGCTCAGCCTCGCGTTCGCGATTCTGTCCGAGGCTGCCTTGAGCTTTCTCGGTCTCGGTGTTCAGCCGCCGGACCCATCCTGGGGCCGCATGCTGTCCGAAGGCCGGTCGTTCATCGAGCAGGCCTGGTGGATGGCCTTGTTTCCAGGCTTGGCCATCTTCGTCGTGGTGCTCGCGTTCAACGTGCTGGGCGATGCGTTGCGGGACGTGCTGGATCCGAAGCAGCGCTCGGCCATAGCCGGAGCGGCGACAGGTCGAGCGAGGGACGAGCGAGGGCTGGAGCGTGACCAATGACTGGAGCGGCGACAGGTCGAGCGAGGGACGAGCGAGGGCTGGAGCGCGACCAATGACCGGCAAGGGGGTGACGACGTGAGCGTTCTCGCCGTAGCGGACCTGTCGGTGGCCTTTCGGACCGCGCGCGGCCGGGCTCGCGTCGTCGACAGGCTGTCGTACGAGCTCGACGCCGCCGAGACGCTGGCCATCGTGGGTGAATCCGGTTCGGGCAAGAGCGTGAGCGCGCTCGCCCTGTTGGGGCTGCTCCCCAAGAACGTGGCACAGGTATCGGGGAGCGCCGTATTCGCCGGCCAAGAGCTCGTCGGGCTGGGGGAGGAGGCGTTGCGCGCGGTCCGCGGCGCGGGCATCGGAATGATCTTCCAAGACCCGATGACGTCGCTCAATCCGGTGCTGACCGTCGAGCGGCAGATCGGGGAGGCGTTGCGGGCGCACGCGAAGGTGTCCGACGAGGCAGTCCGGTCGCGGGCCTTTGAGCTGCTGCAGGAGGTCGGGATTCCGGACGCCGACGCCCGGCTGCGGGCATACCCGCACCAGCTGTCGGGAGGAATGCGGCAGAGGGTGATGATTGCGATTGCGCTGGCGGGCGAGCCACAGGTATTGATTGCCGACGAGGCGACGACCGCCCTCGACGTGACCGTACAGGCGCAGATCCTCGAACTAGTCGAGAGGATCCAGGACCAGCACGGCATGGCAGTGGTGTGGATCACTCACGATCTCGGTGTGGTCGCAGGAATGGCCGACCACGTCCTGGTGATGTACGCCGGCCGGTGCGTCGAGGAGGGTTCGGTCGACGTGGTCTTCGAGCACTCGGCGCACCCGTACACGCGCGGCCTGCTGGGCGCGCTGCCGGTCGTGGACGACCCGCGCCCGGCGCGCGAGCGGGGTCCGCTGGCCACGATGCCCGGGTTGCCGCCGGACCCCGTATCGCTGCCGCCAGGCTGTGCGTTCTACCCGCGTTGCCCGATCCGGGCCGACGAGCGGTGCGCGAGCGAGGTTCCGCCGCTGGTCGAGGTGGCCGGCGGGGACGGCCATCGGGCGGCGACGTTCTACCCGCTGGAGGCTCGGTGACGACGGAGCAGGTAGTTCCCCGTCCAGCTGGGGGGACGGACGCG
>DATHUM010000005.1:0-8452 GCA_035462225.1 Jiangellaceae bacterium
GGTGCCGTAGCCCATCAGGACGTAGTCGGCGACGAACACGGGAATCTGCCGGCCGGTCGCGGGATTGACCGCGTACGAGCCGGTGAATACACCGGTCTTCTCGCGGCCCTCGGTCTGCCGCTCGACCTCGGTGCGGTTGGCCGCCTGGCGCCGGTACGCCTCGGCGGCCGCTGCGGGTGTGGCAGCACCGCCGGTCCAGGCGTCCTTCGTGTCCGCCGGCCAGGCGTGCGCTGTCAGCCGCTCGACCATCGGGTGCTCGGGCGCGACCACCATGAAGGTCGCCCCGAACAGCGTGTCCGGGCGGGTTGTGAAGACCTCCAGGTCACCCGCGTCGGTCGTGAACCGGACGTTCGCACCGGTCGACCGGCCGATCCAGTTGCGCTGCATGATCTTGACCTTGTCCGGCCATTCGATCCGGTCCAAGTCGTCGACCAGCCGGTCGGCGTACGCGGTGATGCGCATCATCCACTGGCGCAGGTTGCGCTTGAAGACCGGGAAGTTGCCGCGTTCGCTGCGCCCGTCCGCGGTGACCTCTTCGTTGGCCAGCACCGTGCCCAGGCCCGGGCACCAGTTGACCGGCGCCTCGGAGACGTACGCCAGCCGGTGGTCATCGATGATCTGACGCCGCTCGACCTCGTCCAGCTCGGCCCACGGGCGGCCGTCCGGGGTCGGACGCCTGCCCTCGGCGAACTCGGCCTCCAGCTCGGCGATCGGGCGGGCCCGGTCCGCGTCCCTGTCGTACCACGAGTTGAAAATCTGCAGGAAGATCCACTGCGTCCAGCGGACGTAGTCGGGGTCGATGGTGGCGAAGCTCCGCCGCGAGTCGTGGGCGAGGCCCAGCCGGCGCAGCTGGCGGCCCATGATGCCGATGTTCTCTTCGGTGGTCTTGCGCGGATGCTGGCCGGTCTGGACGGCGTACTGCTCGGCCGGCAGCCCGAATGCGTCGAAGCCCAGCGCGTGCAGGACGTTCTTGGCGCACATCCGGTTGAAGCGGCCGATGGTGTCGGTGGCGATGTAGCCCAGCGGGTGGCCGACATGAAGCCCCGCACCCGAGGGATACGGGAACATGTCCATGATGAAGAACTTCGGGCGACCCGCCGCGGGGTGCTCGGGCTCGGCCAGCGGCCCGACCGGGTTGGGTGCGCGGAAGGTGCCCCCGGATTCCCAGCGCTCCTGCCAGCGGGCCTCGATCTGGCCGGCCAGAGCAGCGGTATAGCGGTGCGGCGGCGTCGGCTCGGCCGCCGGCCCAGCCGTGCCGGTCTGCGTCTCGCTCATCGGATTCCTTGTCCGTCGTCAGGCCTGTGGGGGACATACAAAGACCCCTCGCACAGGAGGGGTCGGCCGCGCTGACGCGACGCCATGATCGTGGCGTCCGATACAGGTCAGCGCGGCTGCATAAGGAGCAGCAGGCCTCGCACGCGGCCAGGATACCGCATGTGCGCCCCGGTGACGTGGGGCGGAGCGCCCGGCCGGCACGGGCACGTGCCAGGGCCCGTCGAGCCTTCGGGGATAACGGGTGGGCCGGCGGCCCCGCTGGTCGGCAGGATGGACCGCATGCTGATCCGCCGCGAGCTGCCGGCCGACGCCGGCGCCGTCCACGACGTTCATGCGAGGGCTTTCGCGCCCGCCTACCCGGACGCCGAGCCGGTCGAGCCGAAGCTCACCGACGACCTGCGCCGCAGTGAGGCGTGGATCCCGCAGTTGTCACTCGTCGCGACCGAGGTCGGCCAGATCGTCGGCCATGTCTGCTGCACGCGGGCACACCTGCTGCCGGGCGAATGTCCCGTCCTGGGGCTCGGGCCGATCGGCGTCGAGCCGAGCCTTCAGCGCGCAGGCGTCGGCTCGGCGCTCATGCACGCTGTCATTGGGGCAGCCGACGCCCTGGACGAACCTTTGATCGTGCTGCTCGGCCACCCGGCCTACTACCCCAGGTTCGGTTTCGTGCCCGGCAGATCACTCGGCATCACTCCACCCGAGCCGAGCTGGCACGAAGCCTTCATGGCGCGCACGCTCACAACGTACGACTCCACCTTGACCGGTGAGTTTCGCTACGCGGAACCGTTCCGGGGCTTGTGACGAAGGTTCAGATCAGCGTCGACCAGTAGTCCCAGAACTTGATCAGAATCGCGGTGACGATCACCAGATACCAGGCCAGCACGATCAGTGCCTTGTTGCGCACCAGGAAGTTCCGCACGCCTACCGGCGCCCGAAGGTGACCCGCCTGCACATTGTGGGCGGTGACGTAGACGAAGATCGGGATCATCACCGTCCAGACCACCATGCAGTAGGGGCAGAGCTTCTCGATGCTGTACAGGCTCTGGTACGCCAGCCAGGTGATGAAGCCCGCACCGAAGATCGTGCCCGCCTGCAGTCCGAGCCAGAACCAGCGTGGAAACACGGCCCCGCCCAGCAGCGCGACGCCGATCGTGGTGACGGCCGCATACGACGCCACGCCGATGATCGGGTTAGGAAAGCCGAAGGCCGAAGCCTGCGCCGTCTCCATGACCGAGCCACAGCTCAGTACCGGGTTGAAGCTGCAGCTTGGGACGTATGACGGGTCCTTGAACAGCTCGATGCGCTCAAACAGGAGAGTGAAAGCGGCCACGAAGCCGATGGCACCGCCGATGGTCAGCAGCAGCGACAAGCCGCGAGTCGCGCCCCCGGCCCGCTGGTGCTCGGGAGGCGCGTCAAGGTCGATCTCGTCGCCGTCCTCGAGCACGTCCGGCTCAGGTTCAGTGGCTGTGACGAGCGCGTCGTCGGTCATGTCGGTGCTCACAAGGCCCCCACTCACGGGAAACAGTGGCCGGACTCCTACGCCAGCCTCGCACGACTAACGTACGCCAAGTTCCGCAGGTGCCCCTACGCCGGCCGGCAAATATTCGCGTGGTTACGGGCGCCGGGCCAAGGCAGTGGCCAGGCGCCCGCAGCCACCGCCTAGTGACCGACGAGCGTCGGTTCTGGGGGCGTCGAGACGTCCAAGTGCCGCCGGAGCTTCTCGCCCTCGACGTCCACGTCCGGCAGCACGCGATCCATCCACCGCGGCAGCCACCAGGCCCGCTCGCCGAGCAAGGTCAAGATGGCCGGGACGATGGTCATCCGCACCACAAACGCGTCGATGAACACGGCGAACGCGAGCGCGAAGCCCATCTGCTTGATGAAGTCGTCGCCGAGAATGAACCCGCCGAAGACGCTGATCATGATGATCGCAGCCGCCGCGACCACGCGGGCGCCGTGCTGGAAACCTCTGACGACCGACGGCGTGGCAGCCATGCCGTGCACGTGCTCCTCGTGCATCCGGGTGACGAGGAACACCTGGTAGTCCATAGCCAGTCCGAAGACCAAACCGATCAGGATGATCGGCAGGAAGCTGATGATCGGCCCGGTCTGGTCCACGCCGATCAGGTCCGTCAGCCAACCCCACTGGAACACCGCGACGGTGGCGCCGAAGGTCGCGGCCATGGTGACCAGGAAACCCAGCGCCGCCTTCAGCGGGACCAGGATCGACCGGAACACCAGGATCAGGATGAGGAAGGACAGCCCGACGACGACCACGAGGTAAGGGACGATGGCATCGGCGATCTTCTCGTTGAAGTCGATCATTACGGCCGTCGTACCGGTGACCATGATCGCCGCGCCGGATTGCGACTGGATCTCCGGCGACAGGGCGCGGATGTTCTGCACAAGGCGTTCGGTCTCTTCCGCGCTCGGTCCGGTCACCGGTACCACGGAGACCAAGCCCGTGTCGCCGGCGGTGTTGAACCCGGTCGGAACCACGGCGGCCGCGTTATCCAACTCCTGAGCGGACGCGACGACCTGGTTCACCGCGCCTTGCGGATCCGCGCTGTCGGCGGCGTCCACCACGACCAGCAACGGCCCGTTGAAGCCTGGGCCGAAACCCTCGGCGAGCAGGTCGTAGGCCCGCCGCTGGGTGAGGTCCTCGCTGAAGCTGCCCTCGTCCGGCATGCCCAGCTGCAGGCTTGCCGCCGGGATCGCCAGCGCACCCACGGCGACGATGGCGATCGTCAGTACCTTGATCGGATTCCGGGTGATCATCTGAACCCAGCGCAGGCTCAGAGTGGGCTCTTCGGCTTCCGGGTCGCGCATGCGCAGGCCGGGGATCTTGCCGCCGAGAATCCGGCGCTTGGCGAACCCGAACAGCGCGGGGAGCATCGTCAGCGCAATGATCACTGCCATCGCGACGGCGAACGCCGCTGCGAAGCCCATCTGACTGAGGAACGGGATGCCGATTATCGACAGACCCGACAGCGCGATCATGACGGTGAGCCCGGCGAAGACCACCGCGTTGCCCGCGGTACCCACCGCTCGTCCCGCGGCCTCCTCGCCGTCGCGCCCGAGGGACAGCTCGTGGCGGTACCGCGACGCGATGAACAGCGAGTAGTCGATCGCGAGCGCGATGCCGAGCATCATCGCCAGGATCGTGGAGTCCTGCGACAAGTCGATGAACCGCGTGCTGATCGTTATCGCGGAGATGGTCACGCCGATACCGATGATCGCGTTGAGCAGCGGCATGCCGGCCGCGATGAACGAACCGAACGTGATCACCAGCACGACGGCCGCGACTGCCAGCCCGATGAACTCGCTGCCGCCACCGACCTCTTCCTCGTAGGCGATGTCGCCCCCGATCTCGACGGTCAGCCCGGCTTGCCTGCCCGTCTCGGCGGCGCCGAACAGCGCTTCGCGTTCCTGATCATCAAGGATCTGCGACTCGTACTGGATCTCGGCGTATCCGATCCGGCCGTCCGGCGAGATCGAGCTGACCTCGAACGGATCCGCGACCGTGGCCAGACCCGGCGCGGTGCTGAGCTCACCTATCACGGACTCGACCACCGACTGATTCTCCGGATCGGAGAGCTGCTCACCCTCGGGAGCGGCGAACACCATGCGGCCGGTGGCCCCCGCCGCATTCGAGCCGGGGAACCGCTCGTTGAGCAGGTCGAAGGCGGCCTGCGACTCAGTGCCTGGGATCTCGAACGACTCGCTGTTCTCACCGGCGAGGGTCGCCGAGCCGACGCCGGTAAGGATCAGCAGGGCGATCCACGACAGGGCCACGTACCAACGTCGCCGGTAGGCAAACCGGCCGAGCCGGTAAAGGAAGACAGCCACGAGTCGCTCCAGTCAACGTGATCGAGTGATGCCACCTTGCCCGAGTCATCCTGTGAGCCGGCTGAGAGTTCGGCGAACATCGTGTAAATTTCGTGAAGATACTACATGATGAAGGTGACTCTCCATATGGCAACCACACGAAACCGCGCCGCGCTCGATCGATTGCTCGAACTCGTTGTCGTGATCAGCCACGACATGGCGTCGAGCCTGACGGCGCTGGGGCTGACCGAAGCCCGCACTCGGGTGTTGTGGGAACTGCAACGCCGTGGGCCGCTGACCCAGCGCCAGCTGGCCGAGGCACTCGAGGTCACCCCACGCAACATCACCGGCCTGGTGGACGCGCTCGTCGAGACCGAGTTCGTCACGCGCGAACCCCACCCCCACGACCGGCGAGCGACGCTCGTGACCTTCACCTCGAAGGGGGCGACCACAGCCGCGGAACTGGAACGGGGCCACGAGGAGTTCGCGCACCTGCTGTTCGCCGGCGTGTCCGACGGCGCGCTCGCGGGCTTCGTCGCCGGCTTTGATCACGCCCTCATCCGCCTCTACGAGCACGGCGCCGCCCAGAGCAAGGAGGTCTCCTGATGAATGCCACCGAGCCGGCGACGACCGACAGCAGCATCGGCACCTTGGCCCGCCGGGCGCTGCGCTTCGAGTTGGGCATCTGGCGCAGCCTCTACCGATGGGTCGCCCGCCGCCCGCGGGTCCAGCCAGGGGCCGCCGGCTTCGGCTATTCCAACGCCGTCGAACCGGTGATCTGGGTGTTCATCGTCGTGTCGGCCATCGAGGTCGTCGTGGTACATCTCCTCCTGCCCTGGCCGCCGGTTCGCGCGATGTTGCTGATCTTGGGCGTCTGGGGTCTGAGCTGGATGGTCGGGATGCTGGCGAGCGTAAAGGTCAACGTCCACGAACTCAGCCGCGACGGGCTGCGAGCGCGTTACGGCAGCAACATCGATGTGTTCGTCCCGTGGAGCGCCGTCGCCAGTGTCCGCCCCCACCGCCAGGACCTGCCCAGCTCGCGCGCGGTCCAACTCTCCGCCGGCCCGGACGGGACGGCGCTGAGCATCGGCGTGTCCAGCCAGACGAACGTCCGGGTAATCCTGCGGGAGCCGGTCGCCGTCACACTGCCCAAGGACGAGCAGGTCATCGTCGAGCTTCGCTGCTACGCCGACGACGCGGGTGCTTTCGTCGATAGCGCGCGTTCGCACCTCGGCCAACGCCCGGACACCACAGGTTGACATATTCCCATATTGGCATATGATGGCTGGGTGGCGCGGGCTCCTACCACCTCGGATGCGTTCAATGCGATCGCCGAGCCGCAGCGACGGCAGATCCTGGAGCTGCTGAAGAAAGGCGAGCGTCCGGTGCTGGAACTCGCCGAGGAGCTTGGGATCGCGCAGCCGAGCGTCTCGAAGCATCTACGGGTGCTGCGGGAGGTGCGTCTGGTGCGGGTCCGAGTGGTCGGCAAGCAACGACTCTACGGACTCGATGCGCGGGGCCTGCGGCCGATCCACGAGTGGGTCGGCGGGTTCGAAGAGTTCTGGAACGAGACCTTCGACCGCCTCGACACGTACGTGCAAGAACTGAAACGAGAAAAGGAGCATTCAGATGGCCGATAGCGCCAACCGAACCGCCGAACCGGCGACCAACCGCGAGATCGTGATCTCTCGCACCATCGACGCACCCCGTGAGCTGGTGTTCGAGGCCTTCACGGACGTCCGGCACGTGTCGCAGTGGTGGGGTCCGAATGGATTCACCACGACGACGCGCGCCTTCGAGTTCCGTGAAGGCGGCAGCTGGGACTTCGTCATGCACGGGCCGGACGGAACGGATTATCCGAACTGGATCACCTGGCGCGAGGTCATCCGGCCGGCGCGGATCGCCTTGCTGCACGGCGACCACGCGGACGATCCCAACGCGTTCGAATCCGTCCTGACGTTCGACACGCGCGGCGACATGACCGAAGTGGTCATGCGGACGGTCTTCCCGACGGCCGAACTGCGCGACCAGGCCGTCAAGGAGTACCGCGCGATCGAAGGCGGCGAGCAGACGCTCGGGCGGCTCGCCGACTATGTCGAGGCGCAGGAGGGACGTTGATGGCGGGCAAGGTCTTCTTCAGCGTCGCCATGACGCTTGACGGGTTCATCGCACCACAGGATCGGGCGGACGATCCGGAGTTGAAGCAGTGGATGGCGCAGTGGATGCAGCTCCAGCAGTGGGCGTTCAAGCAGCGGTTCTTCCGGGAGAACCTCAAGCTCGGCACCGGTGGCGAGGAGGGCGTCGACAACGCCGTAGCCGAGGAGACCTATAACCGCACCGGCGCGACCGTGCTGGGCAAGCGGATGTTCGACGGCGGCGAGCACAGGTGGCCGGAGGAGGCGCCCTTCCACACCCCGGTCTACGTGGTCACACATGAGGTCCGCGAGCCGTGGGAACGGCCAGGCGGTACGACGTTCTATTTCGTCAACGACGGCATCGAGAGCGCCCTCAAACTGGCGCGCGACGCCGCCGGAGATCGTGACGTCCGGATCGGTGGGGGCGCGGAGACGATCCTTCAGTACCTCAACGCCGGGCTGGTGGACGATTTCACGATCACCCTCGCCCCTGTGTTCTTCGGCACCGGAGTGCGGCTGTTCGACGAGGTCGACGCCGAGCGCATCGCCCTCGAGCCGGTCCGCGTTCAGCCGTCGCCGATGGTGACCCACCTCAGCTACTCGGTACGCCGGCGCTGAGTTCCTGCTCGACGAGGTCCATGTTGACCGCGGCGGCGGCGCGCGCTCCTGCTGCCGCCGCGGCGACCACGAAAGCGGCCCGATCCACCACATTGCCGACGGCCCAGACTCCCGCGACGCTGGTCCGGCCGGTGTCGTCGACCTTGATCATTCCCTCGGCGTCACGCTCGCAGCCCAGGCCGGCCAACAGGTCGTCAATGGGGAGAAAGATGGGCGGCACGAAGAGGGCGGACCGGCTCACGACCGTGCCGTCAGCCATTCGCACCCCCCGCAACTGGCTATCCTCTACTACCAGGTCGACGACCTTGCCCTCGACGATGCGCACGGACCGGGCGGCAAGCGTGGCCCGGTCCTGGTCATCGAGCATCGCACCGGAGTCGAACAGGATAACGTCGTCGGACCACTGCCGCACGAGCGAGGCTTGGTGCACCGCCTGTGGCTGCCAGCCGAGCACGCCGATCGGCAGATCGCGTACCTCCCACCCGTGGCAGTACGGGCAGTGCAGGACGTCACGGCCCCAGCGGTCCCGCAGACCCGGAACGTCGGGAAGCTCGTCTCGCAGGCCGGTAGCGATGATGAGCCTGCGCGCGCGGACC
>DATHUM010000006.1:0-7128 GCA_035462225.1 Jiangellaceae bacterium
AAGACCCTTGCCGCCCTGCCGAAACGCCTCCGCGATAGTCGGTTCGAGAACCAGCTACATTCGATTCCAGTACGGTCGATCTACGTCCGACACGGTGGCGCCGCTCAGCAGCCGTTCAGGGCGCCGCGCGCGGACGGCGGCCACGCCCATGACGGCCGTGGGAGCCCATGGGAGTCGCCCGGCGACCCGGAACAGCCACCAGTTCGCCCTGCTCATGCCCACGGTGGCGCCGGGTGCATCGATCGGACCGATGCCGGCGACGAGCCCGACTCCGGTTAGGCGGTGCCGCAGTTTCCAGGCGCAGGCTGCCGCGTAGGGCGCACCACCGGATGGTCCGAGCACCGAGAACCGTGCCAGCCCGAGTGCGTCGGCAAGCTCCGCGACGTCGTCCGGCCAGTGGGTCACGGTGCGTCCGAACTGGTAATCGGACAGGCCGATACCCGGGCGGTCGGGAGAGATCACCCGTACCGCAGTGGCGAGACCTGCGTGGTGGGCGAGGCGCCCCTCGAGCCGGGCGCTGGGCCAGCCGTGGCAATAGATGAGCGGGTAGCCGTTCGGATCACCCCACTCGGCGTAGCCGAGCCGGCGGCCATTGTGAAGTCTGATCGTTTGGCGGTCGATCGCCTCCATCCTTGTCGATGGTAGACGGTGAGGCGACTCGGCACAGGCTGTGGACGCGGTCTCGCATCGCAAGGCCGGGCTGGATAGCCTGCCATGGTGGACGATCAGCGCCGGGGTGCAGGCGATCAGCACCAGGTCCGGACGCTGTTGGACCGGGCCGTGGAGGCTCTGGGCGGTGACGAGCGTCCCGGCCAGGTGACAATGGCCGAGTCGGTGGCGGCGGCGATCGAGTCGGGGCAGCACCTGCTGGTCCAGGCCGGAACCGGTACCGGCAAGTCGCTGGCCTACCTGGTACCCGCGGTGTTGCGGGCGGCAGCCACCGATTCACCGGTTGTGGTGGCCACCGCGACCCTTGCCCTCCAAGCCCAGCTCGTCGACCGAGACCTGCCGCTGCTGGCGAAGGCGGCCGCGCCGGTGCTGGGCGGGGCACCGCAATCGGCCACCTTGAAGGGACGCGCCAACTACGCGTGTCTGCATCGGATTCGCGACGGAGTCCCGGACGATGACGGGGCGCTGGTGCCGGTCACCGATGCGGCCCCCGGGTCGCTAGGTCTGGAAGTGCTGCGAGCCCGGGAGTGGGCAGAAGAGCAGGCGGCGGCCGCTGGTTCCGGAGATCGGGATCGGCTGGACCCCGGGGTCAGCGACCGGGCCTGGGCTCAGGTGTCGGTGAGCGCCCGGGAGTGCCTCGGCGCGCAGCGATGCCCGTATGGCACCGAATGCTTTACCGAGCGGGCCAGAGCCCAGGCCGCGGAATCCGACGTCGTGGTGACCAATCATGCGCTGCTGGCGATCAATGCGCTCGAAGGTGTCCCCGTGCTGCCAGAGCACGATGTCGTGATCGTCGACGAGGCTCACGAGCTGGTGTCCCGCGTCACGGGTGTCGCGACCGCCGAGCTGTGGCCGGGCGTGATCGAGCGGGCGGGCAAACGGGCCCGCGCATACGTCGACGACAGGGATGCCGCGGAGCTGGAGGATGCGGCGGAGCCACTGCGGCGAGCGCTGGCAGACGGTGAGCCGACCAGGCTCGATCCGCCACTTCCGGAGGGCCTGCTGGCGGCGATCGTCGGCGTGCGGGATGCCGCGCGCTCCGTGCAATCCGGCTTCAAGGCGACCGCCAAGCACAATCGCTCGCCGGAGGCCGAATCCGGTCGTCGGGCGGCGTTGGCTCTGGTCGATGAATTGTTCGCCACCACGGAACGGCTTGCCGCTGGAAGCGAGCACGACGTCGTGTGGATCGAGGAGCGCGACAGGGGCGGCCGGGTCCTGAAGGTGGCGCCGCTGTCGGTGGCCGGACTGCTCCGCGAGCGGCTGTTCGCGGACGCGACGGTAGTCGCGACATCGGCCACGTTGGAGCTTGGCGGCTCGTTCGACCCCGCGGCCCGCTCCTTCGGTCTGGTGGGCGAGGATGCGCCAGCGTGGCGCGGACTCAACGTCGGCTCGCCGTTCGACTACCGCCGGCAGGCGATCTTGTATGTCGCGAGCCATCTTCCACGGCCAGGCCGGGACGGACTCCGGCCCGAGGCCGTGGACACGCTGGCGGAGCTGGTGTCCGCAGCCGGCGGACGGACATTGGGCTTGTTCTCGTCGCGCCGGTCCGCCATTGAAGCGGCCGACGCGATCCGCGGCCGGTTGTCCGGCATCACCGTCCTGTGCCAAGGCGATGACATCGTGCCGACACTGGTGCGCAAGTTCGCCGAGGACGAGAACTCGTGCCTGTTCGGAACGCTGTCGCTATGGCAGGGCGTCGACGTACCCGGCGACTCGTGCCAACTCGTCGTGATTGAGAAGCTGCCGTTCCCGCGGCCGGACGACCCGCTGGCTTCGGCTCGCCAGCGCGCGGTCGAACGCGCGGGCGGGAACGGGTTCATGACCGTTGCCGCGACGCATGCTGCGTTGCTGCTCGCCCAGGGCGCTGGGCGCCTGGTTCGGCGCGCCAGCGACCGAGGGGTCGTGGCAGTGCTAGACCCCCGCCTGGTGCAAGCACGTTACGGCAGTTTCCTGCGTGCCTCGCTACCGCCGATGTGGTTCACCACTGACCACACGGTGGTGGTGAACGCGTTGCGCCGGCTTGCGGCGAATCACGAACAGGAGGGCGAGCAGCTCAAACTCGGCGCATGATTGTGACCACCCTGCCGAGGATCGTCGCCTGCTCGCCAGGAATGGGGTCGTAGGCCGGGTTCTGCGGCAGCAACCAGACTTCACCGTCAGCTCGCTTGTAGGTCTTCACGGTCGCCTCACCGTCGATCATGGCCGCGACGATCTCGCCGTTCTCGGCCACCGGCTGCTGCCGGACGACGACCCAGTCGCCGTCGCAGATGGCGGCATCGATCATGGAATCACCGGCGACCCGCAGCATGAACAGCGTCCCTTCGCCGACGAGCTGGCGGGGGAGCGGGAAGATCTCCTCGACCGCCTCTTCGGCCAGCACCGGACCGCCGGCCGCGATTCGCCCGACGACAGGCACGTAGGAAGGCTCGGGACGCTCGTCGCCGCTGCCGCTGATGTCGATGCCGGTGTCGTCGGGACCGGTGCCGAGCACTTCGAGTGCACGCGGGCGGTTGAGGTCGCGCCGGATGTAGCCCTTCTTCTCGAGGACGTTGAGCTGATGAGACACGCTCGACGGGCTGGACAGCCCGGCGACATGGCCGATCTCACGCATGCTCGGCGGATAGCCGCGTTGCGCGACCGACCTGCGGATGGCATCGAGGACTCGCTGCTGGCGCGGAGTGAGCCGGCGGCTGCCCTCGGGGTCGGGGAACTCGTGCACGGTGCCGCCGTCGTCGCTCGACGCGGCGCCGTGCTCAGGCGGAGTCGCCATGCCGGACGTGTCGTCGCGCTGGCTGCCCACGGGTGCCTCCTTCGGTTACTGGCCGCTGGTACGTCCGAGCGGCCTGTTGCTCCGCCAGGCTAGCGCGAATCAGCGACACGATCAAAACATCTGTTCGATGGCGTGTCGACTCTGTCGGTGCCGGGGTGTATAACTCGTACATGGGTTCGGTTCGAACGGCTGTACTAGGTCGAGGCGCAGGCAGTGGGCCGGGCCGCTTCGGTCGAACACGTGACATCGACGATGGTACGGAGGCGCAGATGACGACCGTGACGACTGTTCCAGTGGTGCCCGAGACCGGCGGTCACGTGGCTGGGCGGCCGCAGCGGGCGGCGCAACGGGTCCTCGGAGAGAAACGGAGGATGGGAGTGCTCACGGGCCTGCCGGGCGGTGACGCAGAGCAAGGCGAGACCCTCGTGCGTCCTGCCGTGCGGCGGCTACGACCAGCCGGAGGCGACGAAACGGTGCGCGTCCTCCCGGCCGGGCGTGACAGCTCCCTACGGCACCCTGCGTCCGGCCACCCCCGACCGGTGGCGTGCGATCGCTCTTACGAGACTGACCTGCACGGCTCGCGGTTGACCCGCCGCGGGAAGGTCGTAGTGGCAGCTGTCTGGCTGGTCTTCGCGGTGGCTATCGCGTTCATGGTCAACCGGCCCGCGGAGGTGCCCACGCCGGCCGAGACGGCGACGGTGACGGTTGAGTCAGGTGACACGCTGTGGGCGCTTGCCGGCGATGTGGCCCCTGGCACCGATCCGCGAGTCACGGTCGAGCAGATCATGGAATTGAACGGGCTGCGATCCGCCGACGACATCCATCCCGGCGACCTGTTGGTGGTGCCGATCGCCGCCGATTGAGCGGACGACACGCCGACGGCAGTCGGGCCTGTAGCGGGCATGACCTGCGGTGACGAGATCGACTACGAGACACGCCGCCGAAGTCGTTGCAGGAGTGGGGTTGTAGCCGTACGGTACCCCTATATATAGTAGTTACAGCGCTGTAGTTAGTCCACAGATTGTGGTGAGTCGCCCACAGGTTCTCCCCAGGCGTTGCACAGGTTTTCCACCTCGCTGCACCGCTCGGAGTCCACCCGGTAGCTTGCCCGACGAGGTCACTAAGAGGTGAACTCATGCATTGTCCGTTCTGCCGGCACCCGGACAGCCGGGTCGTCGACAGCCGGACTGCCGACGACGGCGCAGCGATCCGCCGGCGCCGGCAGTGCCCGAACTGCGACCGGCGATTCACCACCGTCGAGCAGGTAACGCTCGCCGTGGTGAAACGTTGCGGAGTCACCGAACCGTTCAGTCGCGAGAAGATCATCGCGGGTGTGCGGCGGGCCTGCCAGGGACGCGGCGTCAGCGAGGACGCTCTGGCGCGGCTCGCCCAGCACGTCGAAGAGCAGATCCGGGCGTCGGGCTCGGCCGAGGTACCGAGTCGTGAAGTGGGTCTTGCGATCCTCGGACCGCTGCGCGAACTCGACGAGGTGGCGTACCTGCGCTTCGCGAGCGTGTACCGCGACTTCGCCAGCCTGGCCGACTTCGAAGCCGAGATCACCATGCTTCGAGCCGAGCGGGGCGAAACCGTTCCTGAGCCGGTCAGGCAGGGGCAGGACGCAGATCGTGGCCCGGGTTAGGGACATGACCCCGGCAGTAGCGACAACCGACAAGTACACGTCCCGGCACAGTGTTCGGGCGGGGGATACGGAGGAGCAGGTATGACCGAGACGGTGAACGGCCCGGGTCGTCGGGGTTCGGGCAAGGCGTCCGGCGCGAAGGCGAACGGCAATCCGCCCGGCCTGACGATCGAGCGGATCTTCACCACCGAGGGCGTGCACCCGTACGACGAGGTGACGTGGGAGCGGCGCGACGTCGTCCAGCAGAACTGGCGGACCGGCGAGACGGTGTTCGAGCAGCGCGGCGTCGAGTTCCCGGACTTCTGGTCGGTCAACGCCTCGACGATCGTGACCAGCAAGTATTTCCGCGGGGCACTCGGCACCGACACTCGAGAGTGGAGCCTCAGGCAACTCGTCGACAGGGTCGTCAAGACATACCGCAGCGCGGGTGCGCAGTACGGCTACTTCGCCACTGCTCGCGACGCCGAGATCTTCGAGCACGAGCTCACCTGGATGCTCATTCACCAGGTGTTCTCGTTCAACTCGCCGGTCTGGTTCAACGTCGGAACGCCGTCGCCGGCGCAGGTTAGCGCGTGTTTCATACTTTCGGTCGACGACTCGATGGACTCGATCCTGAACTGGTACCGCGAAGAAGGATTGATCTTCAAGGGCGGTTCGGGCGCCGGGCTCAACCTCTCGCGAATCCGGTCGAGCAAGGAGCTACTGTCCTCAGGCGGCACCGCGTCCGGGCCGGTGAGTTTCATGCGCGGCGCGGACGCCTCGGCGGGCACGATCAAATCAGGCGGCGCCACCCGCCGGGCCGCCAAGATGGTCGTGCTGGATGTCGACCACCCCGACGTCGAGGAGTTCATCGAGACCAAGGCGCGCGAGGAAGACAAGATCCGCGCGTTGCGCGACGCCGGCTTCGACATGGACCTGGGCGGTAGAGACATCGTCTCGGTGCAATATCAGAACGCCAACAACTCGATCCGGGTCTCCGACGAGTTCATGCGGGCCGTCGAGAAGGACGAGAAGTTCGGCCTGCGGGCTCGGCTGACCGGCGAGGTTATCGAAGAGATCGAGGCCAAGGCGCTGTTCCGCAAGATGGCACAGGCGGCGTGGGAGTGCGCCGACCCCGGAATCCAGTATGACGGCACGATCAACGACTGGCACACCAACCCGGAGACGGGCCGGATAACCGCGTCCAACCCGTGTTCCGAGTACATGTCGCTGGACAACTCGTCGTGCAACCTGGCGTCGCTGAACCTGATGAAGTTCCTGCGCGATGACGACACGTTCGACGCCGACCTGTTCCGCCGGGCGGTTGAACTGATCATCACCGCGATGGACATATCGATCTGCTTCGCCGACTTCCCGACCGAGGCGATCACCGAGACCACGCGTGCCTACCGTCAGCTGGGCATCGGGTACGCCAACCTCGGTGCGTTGCTCATGGCCACGGGCCACGGGTACGACTCCGAGGGTGGTCGCTCCGTCGCAGCGGCTATCACGTCGCTGATGACGGCGGCCGCCTACAAGCGGTCGGCGGAGCTGGCCGGCATCGTGGGCCCGTACGACGGGTTCGCCCGCAACGCAAAGGCACACGCGCGAGTGATGCGCAAGCACGCAGCGGCCAATGACCAACTGCGTCCGATCGATGAGTTGGATCGGCCAATCCACGAGCTCGCGACTCAGGTCTGGGCCGACGGCAACAAGATCGGCGAGGTCAACGGCTGGCGCAACGCGCAGGCCAGCCTGCTGGCTCCGACCGGCACGATCGGGCTGATGATGGATTGCGACACCACGGGTGTCGAGCCCGACCTCGCTCTGGTCAAGTTCAAGAAGCTGGTCGGCGGCGGGTCGATGCAGATCGTCAACCAGACGGTTCCGCGGGCCCTGCGCAAGCTGGGGTACCAGGAAGAACAGGTCGAGGCGATCGTCGAGTACATCGCCGAGCACGGTCACGTGGTCGACGCACCCGGCCTGCGCAACGAACACTACGAGGTGTTCGACTGCGCAATGGGCGCGCGGGCCATTAAGCCGATGGGCCACGTGAACATGATGGCCGCGA
>DATHUM010000007.1:0-6503 GCA_035462225.1 Jiangellaceae bacterium
GTTGCCCGCCGAGATGCAATGGCAGTTGATGCCGCCGCTCACTTTCGGGACCCCGGAAGTTGTCATTTCCGGCACGATCGAGCCCGCCTACGAAGTTGGCGGCGACTGCTTCGACTACGCGGTCAACGGAACAACTGCACACGTAGCGGTCATCGATGCGATGGGGCATGGTCTAGGCGCCACCCTGCTGGCCACAGTGGCGGTGGGTGCCTTGCGCAACGCCCGTCGAACCGGCCTGGATCTCGTGGACACCGTGCGTTCCATGGACAAGTGGCTGACGGCTCAGTTCGGCATCGAGACGTTCGTCACTGCGGTCGTCGCCGAGCTGGACATCACCACCGGTCAGTACCGCTGGATCAATGCGGGCCATCCGGCCGCTCTGCTTCTGCGCAACGGCCAGGTCGTCAAGGAATTCGACGACGGCATCAATCCTCCGCTCGGCCTGCACGACGAGGCGCCCATCGTCATGGAAGAACGCCTGGAGCCAGGTGATCGGATAGTCCTCTATACCGACGGCGTCACCGAGGCCCGGGACGGTATGCGTAACCTGTTCGGCGTCGACCGTCTCGTCGATTTCGTGACCCGCGCGGCTGCGGACGAGCTTCCCGCGCCCGAGACGCTGCGCCGCCTCAACCGTGCAATCCTCGAGCACCAGGAGGGCAACCTCCAGGACGACGCCACGACGCTGCTCGTGGAATGGAAAGGCGAGTCACCGCAGCAACTCAGGCCCTAGCCGACTGGAGTGGTGGCCGCGCCGCGTCCGCCGGGATACAACTCCGGCTGCGTCCGCTCGGGCTGCAGTAAGACCTTGGTGCAGCCGTCCTCCTTCTTCTGGAACAGCTCGTAGCCGCGCGGTGCATCGCCCAGCGGCAGGTAGTGGCTGGCCATGTCCTCGGTGGCCAGCGGGTCGGAGTCGTCGAGCAGGTGGGGCATGATCTCGTCGACCCACTTCCTGACGTGGCATTGGCCCATCCGCAGCCCAATGCCCTTGTCGAACATGTCCATCATCGGCATCGGGTCGATGGCTCCGCTGTAGACGCCGGTGATCGAGACTGTGCCGCCTCGCCGCACCGCCTCGATCGCCTCGTTGAGCACGGTGAGCTGGTCGATGCCGAACCGTTCGGCGACTGGCCGGCCGATGGCGCTTGGCAACCGTGCCACCACTTCGTGAGCCACATCGATCAGAGAGCTGCCGTGGGCCTCCATTCCGACAGCGTCGATGACGCTGTCCGGCCCCCGACCGTCGGTGCCATCGGCGAGGTAACCCGGGACGTCGTCGACCTGGTTGGCGTCGATGACTTCGATGCCATGCCGAGCGGCCATCGCCAGCCGTTCGGGGACGATGTCGACACCGAACACGTGTCCGGCGCCCTGCACGAGAGCGCTCCGCGCGCTGAACTGGCCGACCGGTCCCAGTCCGTAAACGGCCACCGATCCACCCTTGGGAATGTTGGCGTAGGCCGCCGCCTGCCAGCCGGTCGGGAGTACGTCCGAGAGGTAGACGAATCTGTCGTCGACCGGGCCGTTGGGCACCTTGATCGGCCCGAACTGAGCCTGCGGGACGCGCAGGTACTCGGCCTGCCCGCCGGGCACGTGCCCGTACAGCTTGGTGTAGCCGAACAGCGAGGCCCCCTTTCCGTATTCGCGGTTCTGGGTCGTCTCGCATTGGGCGTAGAGCTGCTCGTGGCACATCCAGCAGCGGCCGCAGGAGATGTTGAACGGGATGACGACGCGGTCTCCAGGCTGAATGTGCTGCGCCGCGTCCGACCCCACCTCTTCGACCACGCCGATCGGCTCGTGTCCCAGGATGTCGCCGTCTTCGAGGAACGGCGACAACACCTCGTAGAGGTGCAGGTCAGAGCCGCAAATATTGGTGGTCGTGATCCGCACGATCGCGTCGGTCGGCTCCTCGATCCGCGGCTCGGGGACTTCTTCGACGCGAACGTCTCGTTTGCCGTGCCATCTGACCGCCTTCATAGAGCTCACCTTCTTGCTGACGAAGTTCACCTTGCTGACGAAGTCCACGTTTGTTGGCGCTTCCCATCCCTGTCGCGGCGAAACCCGCGGCGCCTGCCTTTCGGGCGGTCTGCCGACGGCGTGTGCCATCGCCGCAGGTCCGACCGGATCTTTCGGGTCGGGCACGGCTTGGCCCGGTATGGAACACTTTTCTAGTGCTCTTCCAGTTCGGCGAGTACCAGCTGGACGACCAGCGGTTGACACTGTCGGGTCCGGCCGGCCCGATTCATCTCGAGCCGCAGGTCTTCGGAGTGCTGCACCACCTGATCGTCAACCGTGATCGGGTGGTCACCAAGCAGGAGCTGCTCGACAGGGTGTGGGGCAGCCGGTTCGTCTCAGCATCAGCGCTGACCTCGCGGGTGAAGGCGGCACGGCGGGCGGTCGGCGACGACGGGCAGGTTCAGCACGTCATCAAGACCATGCACGGACGCGGGTACCGGTTCGTCGCCGAGGTCACGACGCCGGCAAAGCCCGGCCGCCGCCTGGTGCCGTTGCGCAACGCAATGATCGGCCGGGACGAGGACATCAAGGGCGTCATCGAACTGATCCGTGAGCATGCCCTCGTGACCGTCGCCGGCCCGGGAGGTGTCGGCAAGACGACGCTGGCGCTCGCCGTCGCGCACCAATTGCAGGCCGATTACGCGGACGGTGCGGCGTTCGCCGACCTGGCCCCGGTGCCCCCGGGTGGCGACGTGACGCGAGCCGTCGCAGAGGCGGCGGGAGTCGAAGGCGAGGCCTCCCGGTCGCTGGCGTCAGTCGCAGATCATTTCGCCCACCGACCCGTGCTTCTCGTTCTCGACAACTGCGAGCACGTCCTCGGGCGCTGCGCCGAACTCCTGGACCGGATGCTCAGTCGCGGCGGCCCGGCGCGGGTCCTCGCCACGAGTCGGGAGCCGGTGCGCGTGCGCGGTGAACATGTGTGGCCGCTGGGCCCCCTCACCGAGGGGCCGCGCCTGTTCGCCGAGCGCGCCCGGGCCGCCGAACCCCGAGTCCCGTGGGATCCCGGAGACCCGAGGGTGATCGAACTCTGCAGCCGGCTTGATAACGTCCCGCTGGCCTTGGAGCTGGCCGCGGGCCAACTGCGCAGGTTCAGCCTGGAGGAACTTGCCGAGCGCCTGGGCGACCGGCTCACGCTGCTTACCCAACGCACCGTGGGTGACTCGCAGCGGCACGCGACCATGGAGGCGACGATCGACTGGAGCTACCGGCTGCTCGAACCCTCCGAGCAGCAGTTGCTTCGCTACCTCAGTGTCTTTCCCTCCTACTTCGACGTGCGAGCGGTCGAAGCGTCGGCTCCGCCGCTGGCGGGCGGTGCTCCGGCCGCGGCGATTCTCGGTGAGCTCGTCGACAAGAGCCTGGTCGTTCGGGTGACGGGTACGGGTCGGTACCGCCTGCTCGAGACCATTCGGGTCTTCGGCCGAAACCTTCTCGATGATGCGGGAGAGGCGCCTGCTGCTCTGGAGCGGCACCGGCAGCACGTCATTGCGGGCGTGCGTGGGAGTTCCCGGCTCGACAGATGGATGTCGGCCCGCCTGGCCGGGACCTTCCGGCAGGACCTGGACAATGCGCGGCAGGCGTTCCAGCTCAGCCTCGACGCAGGCGATGCCGACGGGGCCGTCGAGATCGCGCTCGGCGCCGCGTTCCTTTGGCGTAACGCCGTGGGCTGCACAGAGGGCCGCGAATGGGTCGACCAACTGAGCTCGTACCCGGCCGATCCGGACAACCGGACGTGGGTGCAACTCTTGCGTGCGGACGTCGCACTCGGCGTCGGCGATTCGCACGAGATGGCGGCGGCTGCCGGGGCGGCGCAAGAGTTGGTGGCACCCGCTGCTGACCCGGTGGCGGTCTGCTTGTCCTCGCTGTACGCGGCGCTGTCCGACTTCTCTGATCCGGACCAGGCACGCTTCCGCCTTGCCGTTCCGATGGAGCTTGCTCGCTCGTCAGGCGAGGGCCGGCTGGTCAACCTGGTCCAAGCCTTTCTGGCCGCAGTCCACCTGGCCGCGCAGGATCATCGCGAGGCACGGTCGGTTGTCGAGGCCCTCGACAGGGACGCATCAGAGGACGGATACGACCGGTTCATCACCCACTGGGTCGGTTGGATGCTCGCCATGGCCGAGCAGGATGCAGCCTCTGCTCAGCGCTGGATGGACGCCCAGCAGGATTTCCTCGATCGAAGCGGGATCAGGGAGACCTGGCTGTCGGCCCTGTCGGCGACGATGACGCAAGTGGTATCGGGTGGGGACTTCCTCGACCACCTACGCCGGACGCTCGGGCTGGCCGACCGAGAGGGGTACCGCGCGCATGGGGATTGCGTTCTCGCCCTCGCATACGCCGAGGTATGCGCGGGACGGTTCGAACCGGCCGCCGAGTTGATGGGCACCGCGGTCGCGAGCCGGTTCAACACAACGGCGCATTACGTGTTCTATCGCGTCGTCCTGGACAAGTGGGTAAGGCGCCACCTCGGACCCGAGGAGATGCGCGCGGCGATCGAGCGCGGCCGCGACAGGACGGCGGTGGAGGTTCTGGCGCGATTCGTCGCGGGAAGGGACGGCGGGTGACGGCCATCGTCCAGGAGGCTCCCGCGACGGGCGGACTCGGCCACGTGCGGGAGCACGCATCAGACTGTTGCTTCAGCGCTGTTCCCCTGCGTGGTTCGGGTAGATGATTCCGCTGTGGCTTCCGGCTCGACAGCGCTTCCCACGTCGTCCGCCCCACTTGTCGGGCGGGACGGCGAGCTGGCCCTGGTCGAGGCTGCCCTTGCCGATCCGCAGTTTCGACTGGTCACGTTGACCGGGCCGCCGGGAGTAGGCAAGACCCGGCTGGCGCTGGCCGCGGCCGGCGAGATCGAGAGCCGGTTCGCCGATGGCGAGGTCTTCGTCGACCTGGCCCGGGTTCCGAGCGGGAGTCCGGTGTTGGGGGAGATCGCGCGTGCTGTCGGCAGCAGCGAGGCGCCCGGACAATCCGTGCGGGACCGCCTCATTGATCGGCTCGCGGATCGGGAGCTTCTGCTCGTCGTGGACAACTGCGAACACTTCCTCCCGATGCCTGAGTTGGGCGAGGTCCTGGCTGCGTGCGCTCAACTACGGGTGCTCGCCACCAGCCGGGAGCGGCTTCACCTGACCGCGGAGAGGGAGATCTCCATCTCGCCGTTGCCGGTGCCCACGGCCGCCGATCTCGACGTTCCGGAGCGGGTCGCCGCGAGCCCGGCCGTCCGGCTCCTGGTGTCTCGGGCACAGGCCGTCCAGCACGGCTTGGCCGTGACGGCCGAGAACGCACGCGACCTCGCTGAAGTGTGCATTCGCCTGGACGGGTTGCCCCTCGCGCTCGAGTTGGCCGCCGCACAGTTGAAGGTCTTCACCCCTGGAGAGCTCGCGTACCGGCTACGGCACCGGTCGATCCTGCTGGCCGGCGGGTTCCACGACATGCCGGACCGGCACGAAGGACTGCGGACGGCCATCAGCTGGAGTCACAACCTGCTGCCGGAGTCCGAACGGTCCATGTTCCGCCGGCTCGCAGTGTTCGTCGGAGGCTGGACGTTGCCCGCCGCCGAAGCGGTCTGCACGTCGCCGGACGACGCTCGACCGCTCGACGTGACGGCGGCCACCGCTTCGCTGGTGGACAAGAGCATCATCAACCGGTCGACGAGACCGGACGGTGTCACGGTCTTCTCGATGCTCGAGAGCATCCGTGAGTTCGCGGCCGAGCAGTTGGCCGCCCACGGTGAACAGGAGCCGACGAGGCAGCGCCATGCCGGGTTCTACGCCTCGCTGGGGGTCCAGGCGGAGGTCGGCATCGGCACGTCCGAGGAGGACCTGTGGTGGGCCTGGCTCGGCTACGAGCACGGCAACCTTCGCTCGGCACTCGAGCACAGTCTCAACAGCGGTGATCTGACCACGGCTCTCCAGCTCGCTTCGGCGCTGGGTTGGTACTGGTACACCCGCGGTTACGTCGGGGAGGGGCGAGTGATCGTCACTCGGACGCTCGAGTCCGCCGACAGCGCGGGGCCGGTGCCACCGGGTGCGGTCGCCGGCGCCGTGCTGGCTGCGGGCATCCTGTCGTGGTCTCACGGAGATCTCGACGACGCAGCCGGTCTGCTCGGCCGGAGCCTGACCATGAGCGAGGACGAAGGCGACCTGCGCCGGGTGGCCATCGCCAGTGCATTCTTAGGGCACGTCGCACGGGACGCCGCCGACTACGACGCCGCGGTCCGCCATCACGCCCGGGCCCGCGAAATCCATGAGGGTGCGGCGAACGAGCGGGGTGCTGCGTGGGCCCGGTTCGACCTCGGCCTGCTGGCCTGGCGCCGTGGCCGGCTCGACGAGGCGGCCAACTGGCTGGAGTCAAGTCTGCGGCGATTCGGAAAGATCGGCTACGAATGGGCCGTCGCCTGGTCGGCGTGGGCCCTGGCCAGCGTCGAGACCAGGCGCGGCAATACGCGGGCCGCCGCCGCGCTCGCCGCGGACGCCCTCGACACCTATGACCGGCTC
>DATHUM010000008.1:0-10514 GCA_035462225.1 Jiangellaceae bacterium
GCGAAGATGCTCCGGTGCGGAAGTCGTATTGGGAGCGTGTCGTCGCCGACGGTTACCGGGTTCCGCACGGCGCGGCGCTGAACGATCTCACGACCGAACTAGTCAGCATGCTGGGCGATCCGGATCCGCACGTCAGGGAGGACATCGCGTGCTCGATACTCCGGATGTGGACCGACGAGGGCGTGTACGACGAACTGCTCTCGGGCCTTGGCGACGGCCTCTTGCACGGCCTGCGGGCCGGGCTCGGCGAAAACGGCACGCCGAGCGTGCTGCGACGTGCGCTGTCGGCCATGACGCTGGCACACGTCGTTCGACGTGACAACGCGGTCCAGGTGCTGCCGGCAACGGCAATACTGACCTGGGCCGACCGCTCCGTCACGTGGCTGCTGGCCGAACGTGACCTGCGGGATTGGGTTCCAGATGTCGGCTGGGTTCAGGCCATCTCGCACGGCGCGGACCTGGTCGGCGCGTTCGCCGCTTCGCGGTACTTCAACCGGGACGAACTGAACGTCCTGCTGGACGTGATAGCCGAGCGGCTGCTCGCCGACACCGAGTTTCGCCTCGTGTCAGGCGAGTGCGACCGCCTCGCGCACGCGACGATGTCCGTGCTCCACCGGAACCTCGTCACTGTCGATACACTCGAAGGCTGGCTCGAACGCCTGTCCAAGGCGTGGGCGGACCCGGTGGAGCAAGGCGAACGTGAGAGCGCGGCGCGGGCGAACTGCGTCAACTACGCGCGGTCGCTGCATTTGCAGCTTCTCCTCGGCGTCTCCGGCACCCCGACCCAGGATGTCATGGGTCTGCCCGGCGCCACTCCCACCTGCCGCCCTGACCTGCTCATCGCCCTGCAGCGGGCCTTGCGGACGAGCGCGCCGGCAATCTTCCGCCAGCAACCGGCAGTCGCACCCCACCGCGCCCGCTGACGTTCGATCACGTTCGGCAGGCGGCGCACCGTACCTACATGCCCGCATGCATGTGTCCTCGCGGTCAACCCTGGTGGGCGGCCCTCCTGACCGACCGGCAGGCCCGCCTTGCACTCTGCCGGTAGGCTAAAGCGCGTGAGTGCTTCGCTTCGCAACAACCTGCTCGAAGGTCATGCCGGCGAGCACGCTCGCGCCGTGTTCGCCAACTACGGCATCGAGACAATGTGGACATTGTCCGGAGCACACGTCTTCCCGCTCTATGACGCGGCCACCAAGTCGGATCCGCCGATGCGGCTGGTCGACGTCCGCCACGAGCAATCCGCGGTCTTCGGAGCCGAGGCGACGGCGAAGCTCACCCGCCGGCCGGGCCTGGCCGTCGTCACCGCCGGCCCGGGAGTCACAAATGCGATCAGCGGCATCGCGCAGGCCTACTTCAACGGTGTTCCCCTACTGGCGGTCGGCGGCCGTGCACCGCAGTTTCGCTGGGGCACCGGAGCGCTCCAAGAACTCGACCATCCACCGATCCTGGCTCCCATCACCAAGCGGTCGACAACGGCCCGCGCCGCTGCCGACGTCGCAGCGGCCATGGACGAGGCACTGCGGGTTGCCACCACCTCACACCGTGGACCCGTGTTCGTCGATGTCCCGATGGACGAGCTCTACAGCCGCGCCGAGGTCGCCATCCCCGATCCGGCACCGCGAGAGCCCATCGTCCCTGATCCGGACGACCTGACCAGAGTCGCCGCGCTGTTAGCCGATGCGGACCGACCGGTTCTGATCATCGGATCGGACGTCTGGATGGACGGTGCGGAGCAGGCCGCCGCCCGGTTCGCCGAGGAAACGGGCGTGCCGGTCATCACCAACGGCATGGGCCGCGGCGTGTTGCCACGGGGTCATCGACTGCTGGTCACCCGCGCGCGGTCACACGCGTTCAAGAACGCCGACCTCGTGCTGGTCGCGGGCACACCGCTCGATTTCCGGCTGGGCTTCGGGGTCTTCGGCGATGGCGATACCAAACCGCCGGCTCGGGTCGTACACCTGATGGACGCCCCGAGCCAGCTGGCCGAGCATGTCGAACTCGCAGGCTCGGCTACAGGTGATCTCACCCTCGTCTTCGACGGCGTCCTTGCGGCACTCCAGCAAGAGTTGCGGAGGCCGGCGGTGGAGCCCTGGCTCGAGGTACTCCGCGCGGGGGCGTCGGCCGCGATTGAAAAGGACGCCGACCTGCTGGCCGCCGCCACCGAGCCGATCCATCCGGCCCGAATCTACGGCGAACTCCTGCCGCTGCTCGACGACGACGCCGTGATCATCGGTGATGGGGGCGACTTCGTGTCGTGGGCCGGCAAGTTCGTCGAGCCGGGCCGCCCGGGCTGCTGGCTGGACCCGGGTCCGTATGGCTGCCTCGGCGCCGGAGCAGGCGCAGCCGCCGCGGCGCGGATCGCCCGGCCGTCCAGCCAGGTCGTTCTGCTCTACGGCGACGGCGCGGCCGGCTTCTCGCTGCTGGACGTCGACACGCTGGTCCGCCATCGGCTACCGGTCGTCATGATCGTCGGCAACAACGGCGCCTGGGGTTTGGAGAAGCACCCGATGCGATTCCTTTACGGCTACGACGTGGCCGCAGACCTGCGACCGGACACGGGGTACGACGCGATCGTGCGGGCCCTCGGCGGCGCCGGTGAGACCGTGACCAGGCCGGACGAGATCGGCGCGGCGCTGCGCCGGGCTTTCGACGCCGGAGTCCCCTACCTGGTCAACGTGGTCTGCGATCCCGAAATCGCATATCCCCGGTCTACAACCGGTGTTTAGGACGCCTGCGGTACCCCGGGCTGAACGCCGACCGGTAAGCCTGCGGCGTGGTGCCGATCCGCCGGGAGAAGTGGTGCCGCAAAGCGGCCGCCGTCCCGAACCCGCATTTCGCGGCCACTGCGTCAATGGTGTCGTCGCCGTCCTCGAGCAGTCGCTGGGCTGCGGCGACCCGCTGCGCCACCAGCCAGTCGTACGGAGTTGCTCCGGTCTCGGCACGGAAGCGCCGGGCGAACGTCCGAGGCGACATGTTCGCGATGCGGGCAAGGGTGTCGACGCTGAGATCGTCGCCGAGGTGGCCGCTCACGAAATCGAGGACACCGGCCAGGGTGTGGGAGTCCGCAGGCCGGATCGGCGCCTCGACGAACTGTGCCTGACCACCGTCGCGGTGTGGCGGGACGACCATACGGCGAGCAATCGCGGCCGCGACCGACGCGCCGTGCGTCTTGCGCCAGATGTGCAGGCACGCATCCACACCGGCGGCGGTTCCGGCGCTGGTGATGATGGGGTCCTCGTCGACGTACAGGACGTCGGGATCGACCTTCGCGGCGGGATACCGAGCCGCGAGCTCGTCAGCGAACATCCAGTGGGTCGTGCACCTGCGACTGTCGAGCAGGCCCGCTGCGGCCAACACGAACGCCCCGGAGCACACCGACAGCACCCGCGCGCCGCGGTTGACAGCCGATCGCAGGGAGTCCAACGCGGCTTCGGGATAGACGCAGTCGCGCGGCATGGCCGGCACCGCCACTAGATCGGCCTGCTCGACCCGCTCCAGCCCATGATCGACATTGATGGTGAACCCCATCGACGTGGCGACCGGGCCGGGTGCCACTCCGCACACCGCGAAGTCCAGCGTCGGCAACCCATGGGCGGATCGATCGACGCCGAACGACTCGCAGAGCACGCCGAGCTCGAACGGTGCGACCCCGTCGAGGGCAAGCGTGGCGACGTTGCTCAGCATGGGTGGAGTCTGCCACACGGTCTGGCAGAATGTCGACGAACTATAGTTGCTCTGCCACTGATGCGTCTCGAGCCGACCGTGGCAACATGGCTCGATGCCGAGCCACCCGTACGCCGCCAATCGCTGAGGGATCCGGCAGATACCCTCGCTACGTGGACGTGGGGGAACTGGAGCTCACCATCCGGCCGGCGCGTTCGGACGAGTACGCCGCCGCGGGCGCAGTCACGGTGGCGGCCTACCGGGCTGCGGGTATGGCCCGGGGAGAGTACGTCAACCAGCTCCGCGACGCGGCGACTCGGGCTGACGAGGCTGAGTTGCTCGTCGCGGTCGACCCCGATGGCGTCGTGCTCGGCTCAGTCACGTTCTGTCCGGCAGGCAGCTCCTGGCGCGAGGTCGCCCGCGAGGACGAAGGCGAGTTTCGCATGCTCGCGGTCGACCCACGCCTCCAGGGTCACGGCGTCGGCCGCGCGCTCGTCGAAGCGTGCCTCGACCGCACGCGAGAGCTCGGCTTGCGCGGCCTGGCACTGTCGACGCCCCACAGCAACGGCCGCGCTCATCGGCTGTACGAGCAGCTTGGCTTCCACCGTGATCCCGATCGTGACTGGGCGCCGATTCCCGACGTGGAACTGATCGTTTACCACATCCAACTGCGTTGAACGCCCCATGAGTGCGATCCGTCCCACCTAACATTGGAACCGTACACACAAGGCTGTAGGTGATCATGGGTGTCGCGCGTCCTATCCTCGCCGCATCGCTCGGCGGCGGATTAGTCGTCGTCGGCACGGTGGCCCTGGCCATGGCGCTCGGTAGCGACGACGCGTCCGAGCGGTCGGTTGCGAAGCTGTCCGGCACGCCGACCGCAGTGCGGCAGGCGCCGTCGGACTATCCGGACCCCCGACCTGTCGCCGGCCATGGGCTCCTGCGGCCCAACCTTCAGAGCCTGCCACCGGAGGACCTCGTCATCGAACTGGCCGACGGCGAGCGCCGGCTGCGGTTTACCTCCATCATCGCCAACAGTGGGCTCGGCCCGGTCGAAACCGATCCGGACGGACTCTTGCCGTGCCCGGAGGGCCA
Source organism: Jiangellaceae bacterium (assembly GCA_035462225.1). Lineage (GTDB taxonomy): Bacteria > Actinomycetota > Actinomycetes > Jiangellales > Jiangellaceae > JASLBX01. The sequence goes on from DATHUM010000008.1 coordinate 4,762, forward strand.
ACGCCACGCATCTCAGGTTCTATATCGCGATGCGAATGGTGACGGCCGGTACGAGCGCTCCGTTGACACGGCTACCCTCTCGCGGCCCGCGGGCTGCATGCTCGATCACGAGGGGCACGAACACTGGCACTTCGACGCGGCGGCCAGGTACGCGCTCACGGCACCCGGCAGCGACGAACCGATCGCGGTGGCGGAGAAGGTGAGCTTCTGCTGGCGCGACAACCGCGAGGTGCCCGTGGAAGCCGACCCGCGTCCGGGCCAGCATTACGGCGACTGCACGCGCGCCACGGTTCAAGGCATCACCCCTGGCTGGGCCGACGTCTATCCCGAACGCCTCGACGATCAGCACCTGAACCTGCCGGCAGACCTGACTGACGGCGTCTACTGCCTGTGGAACGAGGCGGATCCGCTGGGCCTGCTGCTCGAGACCGACGAGACCGACAATGCGGCCGTCGCTGCCGTGCAGATATCCGGGACGAGTGTTGAGGCGGCTGCTGCCGACCTGTGCAGGCGATGACTTACCGCAGGCCGGGCCACGCCGGCTACTGGACCGCTACCGCCCCGGGTCGCCGCCAGAGCGGGCGATGAACCGGGCGCGGTCGACGTTCACGCGCGTGATGCGGCCGTGCGCGACGAGCTTGCCATCGGGATGTAGCGCCACGACGTCGAACTGCACCAACCGGCCGTCAACCGCGACGACACCTGCCTTGACGGTGACGGTGACGCCCACCGGGCTCGGCGCGACATGCTCGAGGTCGACACGGGTGCCGACACTCGTCGCCCCGTCGGGCAGGCTACCTTCCAGCGCCCCGATGGTGGCCGCCTCCAGCCAGGCCAGCAACCGCGGGGTGGCAAGCACCGGGACGTCACCGGAGCCCAATGCCGTGGCCGTGTCGGACTCCTCGACGACGTACGACCGTTCAGCGGCTTGACCCGGCCGTGGAACGGTCATGACAGAACCACCAGCACGTCGCCTTCCTGCACCACATCGCCGGGTTCGACCTTGACCTCGATCACCGTCCCTCCGGTCTCGCAGAGGACCGGTATCTCCATCTTCATGGACTCGAGAATCAGCAGCGTGGCGCCGGCCGCGACCACCTCGCCGGGTTCCACCGACAGGGACAGGACGTTGGCCACCATCTCGGCGCACACCTGTTCGGCCACGTGAGCATCTCCTCCGGATCGGGTCCCCGCGAGCGTCATTCCATCACGTGCGGACGCGCACGGTACGAGGAACCCGGAACCTTCGGGCGTGGCGGCTGGGCAGACACCCGATCACGGCACACGATAGAGGTATGACGCTCGCGCTGCTGGCCATCGGGGCGGGAGTCATGGTCGGCTACGCCCGAGGAGGTGGGCTGACCAGGCTCATTACCCTCAGGCCTCGCCGCAACCGCCTATTGGTGACCGCAATCGGATTGCACGCGCTCGGGGTGCTCGGCGGCTGGCTGTGGGAACCGTTGCTGCCCATACTGGTGAGCCTGTCCTGGGCGCTGCTCGCGTACTACGCGTGGATGAACCGGCCGATCCCCGGCACGATTCTGATCGCCCTAGGGCTGGCCGCCAACGCCGCCGTACTGCTGGTCAACGGCGCCATGCCGGTTTCCGAGACCGCCGCGGCACGGGCCGGTGCCGACCAGGCGGCCATTCTGGCCAGCGGCGACCACGAACCCGAAGGTTCTCACACCCGGCTCGCGTGGCTGGGCAAGGTCGTCCCGGTAGCGTTCCCGCCCCGGCCCGAAGTCGTCACCCCGGGGGATGTCTCAGTGGCGGCGGGGATAGCCGTCCTGCTCGGCATGGGTCTCACCGGTCGCCGAGAGCCGGCTCGGCGGTTCGATCCAGCGGCTGACCACTCAGCGCTGGACGAAGTGGATGAGTACGAGGCGGCCGAATACCCGGACGAGGTTGTCGACCGCGAGCGTGCCACAATTGACGCTGAGGCGGAGCCACAGCGCTCCGCCGTTGTATGACCGGACAGAAACCTAGGAGTTCGACGACCATGGGTAAGCGATCGCGCAAGCGCAAGGCCCGTAAGCGCAAGGGCGCTAACCACGGCAAGCGGCCCAACGCCTGAGCCGGGATCGCCTGCTGCGTGGCCGCCGGGCACGACTGGCACGGCCACTGGGTCTCATCCCGTGTGCGACCTGCGGAGAGAGATGAGCCGCAAGTAAGTCCATTCAGCGCGGTCGATGATCGCGCCAACGGCCGCTGCCGCGCGGTGCTGTGGGTCGGGCATCTGCGGGCGAAACCCGTCGAGCAGTGCATGCAGCTGCGCCAGCTTGAATTCCACACCTGTGAGGTTGCGCCGGTCGAGCAGGTGGCGGATGTCGCGGGCCAGCAGCGGGGCAGCCGACAGGTAGAGGTAGCGCTTCTCGCGGCCCGACAGCATTCGACCGTAACCTCTCAGGAACGCCGTCATCAGGTCTGGGCGGTCCCACCAGCAGAAGACCAGCAGTCGGGTCATGTCCAACCCGGGCGGGCCCTGCCCAGAGTGTCCGAAGTCCACCACCCCGAGCTCGGTGCCTAGGTCCTGCCAGTTCCACGGCGCGTAGTCCCCATGACAGGCCACCCAAACCCGTTCGGGCATCCGTTCCAGCCGGTTCACGCAGTCCCGGATGAACTCGGTTTGCGGCGCTGTCAGCACCCCGCTCAGGCTGGGCAGTACCATCATCGCCCGCCGGTACAGCCGCAACTGCCGCTCATTGCCTTCCAATGGCACCTGGTGGAGCCTTCGAAGAAGGAGTCCGGCCCGCTCGTGCACCACCGGATCGGTCCAGTCGGCTGGTGGCACCGGCGATCCTGGCAGCGCGGTCAGCAGCAGCGCGCGCAGCGACTCCTCTGAAGCGAGCAAGGTGGCTACCCGGCCGCTCAGCGACGGCGACCACCGCCGATAGGACTGGACCTCGTGGGCCCACGACTCGGCCGACTCGGCCTGCTTGGCGAACCAGCACCGGCTTGCGTTCTCCAGCCGAGCAACTGCGTGCCCGGCGACCGCAGACGTCGTCACCGCTGAGTCGGGCAGCTGAGCCACTGCCCACTCCACGACGGCGTCATCTATCGTTGACATCCCGTTCCATCCAACGTCGCCTGGGGTTCCCCGATTCTATGTCCAGCTCGGAGTACGCGGACGCCGCTACGGCGCCTCCACGGGGCGAGTAGTCATGGTTTCTGCAGTTGCGGAGCGGTCCGCGACGAGCTCGCTTCATTGGGGCCCGACTGCCGCGTCGCGATGATGCCGCGATCCGCGGCTCGATGGCCGGTTTGACCCCTGAGGATTACGCCGCGACGGCGGCGCCCTCACCCTCAGTACTCGGTGACCTGGACCCGGATCTCCCGGATTCGGGCCAGCACCCGCTGCTTCAGCTCGTCGGGGGCATGTTCGCAGCCGCATGATCGCGCCACCATGATGCGGATGGCGCGCTCGAGGTCGACCTTGGCGAAACACGGGCCGCACTCGTCGAGGTGCTCCTCGATGGCTGCGTACGCGCTGGTCTCGTCACCCATCTCGTGATCGAGAAACAGGTAGACCCGATCGATGATCTCCGAACAGTCGACGTCGTGCGGTTCGCCGCAGCTCATCAGCTGGCCTCCTTCGCCACGGCAGATATGAGCCCGCGCTCGCGAGCGTAGTCTTCCAAAAGCCCCCGAAGCTGGCGCCGCCCGCGGTGGAGCCGCGACATGACGGTTCCTATCGGTGTGCCCATGATGTCGGCAATTTCCTTGTAAGGGAAGCCCTCGACATCGGCGAGGTACACAGCGATCCGGAACTCCTCCGGGATCTGCTGCAGAGCCTCCTTGACGTCGGCATCCGGCAGGTGCGCCAACGCCTGTGCCTCGGCCGACTGCAGGCCGGTCGAAGTATGCGCCTCGGCGCGCGCCATCTGCCAGTCTTCGACGTCCTCGGCCGCACTCTGCTGCGGTTCGCGCTGCCTCTTCCGATACGAGTTGATGAAGGTGTTGGTCAGAATCCGGTACAGCCAGGCCTTGAGATTCGTGCCCTGCTGGAACTGGTGGAACGAACCGAACGCCTTGGCGAACGTCTCCTGCACCAGATCCTCGGCATCGGCCGCGTTACGTGTCATCCGCAGGGCTGCCGAGTACAGCTGGTCGAGGTAGGGCAGCGCGTCGCGCTCGAAGCGCGCCGACCGCTCCTCAGTACTCTCCTGCTGTTGTGTCATCGCAGGCGATGCTATCTGCGATGGCTTTGTGCTTGGCACCCACTCCGCCCAATAAGACGAATCGGTCCGGGTCGGCTCGAGGCATGCGGACGCAGAACTACTCACAGCCTCGTCAACGCAACCGCACGCCGAGCGCATTCCCGAGCCATGCTGCGACAGCGGTGACCACGGTCTTCAGGGTTGCCGCCTGATCTTCGGACTTGGGCACCGCCATGCCGTGGTCGGCGTGTGGGACGGCCACCAGTTCGTACGGTCCGGGCTCGAACTCGTCTGGACCTCCGAACGAATCGCGTTCGCCTTGCACCACCAGCGTAGGGACGCCCGAGTTCACCAGTTCGCCGAATCGCGAGTGCTCCGGACGGCCGGGCGGGTGCAGCGGGAAGGCCAGGCAGACCACGCCGGCGGCATCGAGCTGGACGGCTGTCCGGCAGGCCACTCGGGCACCCGAGCTGCGCCCGCCGAGCACGAGCGGGCCGGCCACATCGACACTGGGCAGGGCTGCCAGCCAGCCTTGGTCGAGCAGTGCAGGGCGCGGCGCCACCCGCCGCCCGGCAACCCGCCACGGTTGCTCGAGCCGCACGACTGTGACCCCGGCGGCCGGCAACTCGGCCGCGAGCGCGGTGAGGTCGCGCGCGCGTGCGCCACCACCCGCGCCATGGCCGAGCACCAGGGTCGCCTGCGGGTTCTGGGCCTCGTCGACGAGCAACCGGGCATCACCGAGCGGTGTCGGGACGTTTCGTGCCTCCACCTACCCGACCGTAGCGCCCCGTCACCACCTGCAGCACGCCCGGTTTCCGAATGATCACGTTCAGCAGGCCTGTCGGTGCTTCACTAGGCGCGTGCGCCTGGTACGGCACCTACAGCCCTGCTGAACGTGATCGAACCGGGCTCTAGTTCAGCCGGGTGATCCGACCCTCGCCGCCTTCCGGATAATCGGCAGCCGTGATGAGGCCGCTGAGATCCTCGACGATGTACCGGGACAGCGCCTGCTGGTAGGTGACGCCGACCGTGGTGAAGGGAAGTCCCCGGAACGGGTACTGGTCGCCGCCGCGAGCGCTGAAGTCGTTCGTGGCGACGGCTATGGCCGGGCCGGGCACAACCACACCGTTCTCCACGATCACCGTGCCGTCGTCGAGGACGATCGACTGGACCCGGGTACCAGGCGTGATCACGACGCCGTCGTCGGTGACGACCTGCGCCGTTCCGTTGACGTCGTACGTGAACGAGAACCCGCTGACCTGTCCGAACCGGCCGTCGGCCAGCGGCATACGCGAAACCAGGTTCTCGACGATCTCCTTGAACTGAGCGCGAGGCACATCCGGAACCACCGACACGAAGTTCGGGAACGGTGCGATCGCGAACGTGTCGAGTTCGGTGATCGGACCCGCTGGTATGAGCGAGTTATTACGGATCCCGCCGCCGTTCTGGATCGCGACGTCGGGTGGTGTCACGCCGAATGATGCGGCGTTGTCGGTGCCGGCATCGAGCAGCGCGTCGGCTACCAGATTGCCCAGGTTGGTCTCTTCGGTACGCACACCCGGATCGCGGCGGCCCTCCAGGGCGACCTCGGATTGG
>DATHUM010000009.1:0-2650 GCA_035462225.1 Jiangellaceae bacterium
TCACGGTTGTGGTCAGAGTGCACGTAGTGGAATAAAAGGCGAGACGGCGCCCGGTCTGGACTTCAGCAAAGGCGTCGTCTGCATGCGAAACCCTCCGTAGCTGGCGAAGGCAGGCAGGGACTCGGGACGTGACCACCTTGAGAGGAGCAAGCGCACTAGCGATCGCTGCCCTACTGCTGGCCGCCGTGACCGCTTGCGCCGACGACGGTCAGAACCCGTCATCGAACCCGTCGCCGGCGTCAACGTCGCCAACGCCGTCCGTCTCGACGCCGCCATCCGACACAGAAGTTGCTTCGGAGGCAGCGTCTGATGTCGTACGGCGCTACTTCGCCACCATTGATCAACTTCGCCAGGACCCCGGGCGGCCGGCCAGGAGCTTGACCTCTGTTGGCATCGGCACCCAGCTGACAGCACAGCAGCGGCTTCTGGAGACCCAGCGCAGCAACGGGTTCCGGCAGTCCGGAGACACCACGATTGTCGAAGTGACGGTGCAATCGATCAACCTCGACAACTCCGAGCCGACCGCGGGGCGGGTACCCACCGCGACCATCGACGTCTGCTGGGATGTGAGCGGGGTCGACGTCGTAGACACGAACGGCGAGTCTGTGGTCAGCCGTGATCGGCCGGACCGGGGATGGACGCGCTTCACCGTGTCCAACTACCGGTGGGACTCCGATCCGACAGGCGGCTGGCGAGTTGCTGGCGGCAAGGACCTGAAGCTGGCGCCATGCGCCGACTCGTGACTTCGCTGTTCTGCGTCGCAGTCGTCGCGGCGGCGATCGTGGTCGCGGACACCGCGCCGACGTACGCCGACCCGGTATGCCAGCAGACGGACCCAGCGACGGGCCAGTGCCTTATCTGGGTCGAGGCCCCGGGCGATCCGGGAAGTCCTGGCCAACCAGGCGACGATGGCCCACGGGACACAGGCTCAGGACACGCCTGCTATTGGGATCCGGCCAAGCAAGGACTGACCTCTCCCCCGGCCGGCCCAGTCCCTTGCTCCAGCGAGGCAGGCTATTGGTCGAACACGGTCAACTGCTACCTCCAGCTTGCCGATCCTCAACCCGGGCCAGGGCACCTGTTCTGGGAAGGGGTGTATCTCGACTACGGGGCGGTCTACCAGTGCTACCAGCCGCAGACCGGGACGCTAATGATGAGCTGGTTCCCTGATCCACCACCCGCCGCTGGTGCCGGTCCGACGCCGCGCGAGGTGGCAGAGGTCGCCATCGACCAGATGAACATGCGGGCCATCGACATCGGGATCGTGCCCGAGCCTGGGGACGACCGCGTCGGCATCGTCGGGATGCCGGTGTGGATGTGGGCTGAGAACCCGGACAGCCACACGGTCGGGCCGATCACGGCCTCCGCGTCGGCGGGCGGTATCACCGTCACCGCCACCGCTCGGTTGCAGAAGCTCACTTGGGACATGGGCGACGGCACCAAGGTCACCTGCATCGGCGCGGGTACGCCGTACGACGCGGGCTACGGGAAGGCGGAGTCGCCGGACTGCGGTCATCTCTACACGAGGACCAGCGCGCACGAGCCAGACGGGACGTACACCGTCACGGCGAGCTCGGACTGGGTTGTGACGTGGGAAGGCGCGGGACAGAGCGGAACGATCCTGCTGAACGGCTTGCAGCGTTCGGTCGAGATCGCCGTCGGTGAAGGGCAGGTACTCGTGAGCTCGCACGCAGCACCGGGAAGGCAACGAGCATGAGCGGAACGACCACACGGAACGACCGGACGATCGACCCAGAGTCGACGCCGGCCGCGAACGCGGTTGCGCCTCCGCCGAAGCTTCGCCGACGTCCGGCGCTGGTGGCGGCGGCGATCGTCGCCATCTGCCTGGGCGCGTTGCTGGCCGGCTGGGCCTGGACAGCGACCACCAACACCCAGGAGATCCTCGTCGCCCGCGACACCATTCCGCGCGGCTCGCTGATCGAGGCGGATGATCTGGCTCGCGTCCGCGTGAGCGCCGACCCTGCCCTCAGCCCGGTTACGGCCGCCGAGCTGGACAACGTCGTCGGGCAGCGGGCCGCTCTCGACATCGCCGAAGGCAGCATGCTGACGGCCGAGGCGGCAACCAGCGACCTCGTGCCCGAGTCCGGCATGTCCGTCGTGGGCGTTGCCCTTGCTCCCGAGCAGGCTCCTGGACTCTCGCTCCAGACGGGCGACAGCGTCCGCGTAGTACAGACTCCGGCACAAGGGGAGGACCCGCCACCCGGGCCGCCACAGTTCAGCGAAGCCGAAGTCGTCGGCGTCCATGTCGTCGAGGCGACCGGTCAGACGGTTGTGGATCTTCTCGTTCGCCATGAGGAAGCTACCGACCTGGCGGCACGAATCGCATCGGGCAATGTCGCTCTCGTTCTCGACTCGAGGGAGCGGTGACGGTGGCCGTCATCGCCCTGGCATCAGCGTCGGGCTCTCCCGGTGTCACGAGTACAGCCCTTGGGATCGCACTGCTCTGGCCGCGGCCGGTCTTGCTCGTCGAGGCCGACCCCACGGGCGGCTCCGGACTGCTGGCCGGCTACTTCCGCGGCACCCGCGAGTACGACGGCGGGCTGATCGAGCTCGCGTTGACGGCCGACAACCTCCACGACGCGATCGCCGAGGTGGCCCTGCCCATCGACAACACCCATGTCTCCTTCGT
>DATHUM010000010.1:0-8648 GCA_035462225.1 Jiangellaceae bacterium
GAGCACCAGAGCCATCACCACGCCGCCGATCGCCCCGAACAGGTGACCCTGCCAAGAGATCCCCTGCTGGGTCGGTAGTACTCCGAACACCAACCCGCCGTAGAGCAGCACGACGAGGACGGCGACCAGGATCGATGAGGCGCGCCGGGTCACCAATCCCCAGGCGACGAGGAACGCCGCGTAGCCGTAGACCAGCCCACTCGCGCCGATGTGAATCGTGTTCGGGGCCGCGATGAGCCACACCGCCACCCCGCTGATGAGCGCCACCCCCACCGTGACCGGCCAGTACCGGCGGCTCACCGCCGCGACCAGCATGCCGAGCACGATGAACGCACCGGTGTTGGCGATCAGATGGGCGAAGTCGGCATGCAGGAACGGTGCGGCCACGATTCCCACCAGGCCGTCCTCGGAACGTGGACGGATCCCGTACTGGACCAGCTTGGTCGGCGTGCCGGCGTCGGCGAAGGCGACGATCCACATGACCAGCACCATCAGCAGTGGCGCGCCCAGCCGCCGTCGCGGGCGCGGTTCGGCAGGTACCGGTGTCATGCCGACTCCCCTGCCGGCTCGCGGTGCACCATGGTCGGTGAGGCTTGTGCGCTGGCCAGCACGATGACCTCCGCTACCTGGACGTGCGGTGGACGGCTCGCCACCCATACCACCGTCTCTGCGATGTCCTCCCCCGACAGGGGCCGGACTCCCGCGTACACCTGGCCGGCGCGGTCGGCGTCACCGTGGAATCTGACGACCGAGAACTCTGTCTCGACCAAGCCTGGATCGACTGTCGACACCTTTACGCCGGTACCCAGGACATCCATCCGCAAACCGATGGTGATCCGATCCACGGCCGCCTTCGTCGCGCAGTAGACCGCACCGTTGGGATACGTCTGGTGGCCGGCGATCGACCCGATGTTGATGACGTGGCCGCGACGGCGCGCCAGCATCCGCGGCAGCACTGCCCGCGTGACGTACAGCAGGCCCTTGACATTGGTATCCACCATCCGGTCCCAGTCGTCCGGGTCGCCCTCCTGAACAGGCTCGAGACCGGCGGCCAAGCCGGCGTTGTTCACCAACACGTCGATCTGTGACCAGTCCGCCGGCAGGCCCTCGATGGCCCGTTCGACTGCTGGACGATCCCGGACGTCCAGCTCGATCACGTGCACTGGCGTGTCGAGGCTGCCGGCGAGGTGCTTCAATCTGTCGACCCGGCGAGCGGCCAGCACGAGCGACGCGCCCGCGGCGGAGAATGCCTCAGCACATGCGCGGCCGATACCGCTCGACGCACCGGTGATCAGAACGCAGGACCCGCGGAGTGTTCGGCTCATGACCGAGATTCCATCATGAGGTACGCGGTCGTACGCGGGTCGTGGTGTGCCGCGGGTACGCGGTTGGGCACAATTCGCACTATGGCTGCGACGTCCACGATGGTTCCCCTCGGCACTCCTGCTCCCGATTTCGTGCTGCCTGCGGTCGACGGCCGCAACGTCGACCTGCGCGATTTCGCCGACGCTCCGGCGATGCTGGTGGCATTCCTGTGCAATCACTGCCCCTACGTCCGGCACGTTGAGAAGAGCCTTGGCTCCACGCTGGCCGAGTTCGACGACGCCGGCCTCGCAGTTGTCGGAATCTGCTGCAACGATTCCGAGTCGTACCCAGATGACAGCCCGGACCGGCTCGCCGAACAGGCCGAGCGGGCGGGCTGGTCGTTCGCCTACCTGGTCGACGAGACGCAGGAGGTCGGACGCGCGTATGGCGCCGCGTGCACTCCCGACTTCTTCCTCTACGACGCTGAGCGCCGGCTCGCGTACCGGGGTGCGTACGACGGTTCGACGCCCGGCAATAACGTCCCGCTCACCGGCGACCTGCTCCGTGACGCGGTCATCCGGGTGCTCGCCGGCCAGGCCGTACCCGAGCCCCACAAGCCCAGCATGGGCTGCTCGATCAAGTGGCGGACGTAAGGCGAACCAAGGGCCGGACATGGCTACCTCCGGCCCTCGTCGCGAGGGCCGGAGGTGATGCCGCCAAACCGCGGCGGGTGTCAGGCGGCTAGCAGGCGCTCGAAGAACGTCCGATACCGCTGGATCGCAACCCTCAGGTCCTCGGTCGACGGCTCCTGGCCTGCTTCCCAGGCCGCCTCGAGCCGGCTCCGCTCGGAACCGAACGATTCCCCGAGACGACCGAGAACGTCCTCGACGATCGTTCCGGCTTCCTGAACCGCCTCGCGGGGCGCGTCGACGAAGCCTGCCTGAGCACGCTGCCACCGCTCGTACAGCTCCCCGGAACCCTCCACCAACGTCGTCGATTGGGTTCCGGTGCCGTCCAGGCGGGTGGATTCGACCTCTGTGGCCTGGTCGTAGTCACGTTCTGGCATGCTCATCAAGGCCTCCTCTGCTCACGATCGATGTCTACGGCGTGCGTCCGACGATCAACCTCGTCGAGGTGGTCGCGGTCGTCGAGCCGGTCACGCTCGTCGAGCCGGTCACGGTCGTCCAGCCGGTCACGGTCGTCCAGCCGATCGCGGTCGTCGAGCCGATCGCGGTCGTCGAGCCGGTCATGGTCGGTTGCTCGCTCCCGACCGTCGGTGCGCTCGGAGTCGACGAGCATCTCGTCGAACAGTGCCCGGTAATGCACGAACGCCTGTCGATGGTCCTCGGTCGTCGCGTCCGCCCCCTTCCGGCGAATCGCATTTGCCGAACGGTAGTGACTGGCCACTTCCGGGTAGTCGGCGGTGACGAAGTCCTTACGGTCATTGAAATCGTCCACCGGGTATCCGCGGTCTCGCATGACCGACACGATCAGATCGTCGGCCGCCGCGACGGCTTGTTCCGGGCGCTCGACGAACTGACGCTGCACCCGCTCCCACTCCGCCGCATACTCGCGCCTGGACCGCTCCGGGAGCGGCTTGATCTCCAACTGGTCGCGGCGCTTGGCGAGCTCGCTAAGCTCGCTTTCGGCTTTCTGGCGGCTATCGGCCTTCTCGACGGCCCGGTCGTACTCAGGGCCGAACCGTTCCTTCAGCTGCGATGACCGTCGCCGCACTGCGATCCCATAGGCGAGTGCGGCCGCCAGCGCAGCCGCCAGCACAACGATCACTATCCAGATCCAGGTTTCCATCCGATGCCTCCTCGGCCTGCCTGGCATACGGATGACGCCGGTGTCATCCGTGTAAACCTGGCGTACCCGGCGACGCGACTGAGAAACGCGCTAACGCGCCCGCCGCTGGAGATCGATCTGGCGGCCGAAGCGCACGACATCGTCGACCAGCGCTTCGACGTGCTCCGCTTCGGTGCGGTAGCCGACCAGGCAGGCCCTGATGGCGAAGCTGCCGGCCACGACGGCGTTCGACGGGTAGACCCGCCCGGCCCGCTGCACGGCGTAGATGATCTGCTCGTTCAGCTCATCCAGGTAACCCGGCGAGCCACCACTGCGGGCCAGGTCGGGCGGCACGTACCGGAAGCACGCGATCGACAACTCCGGTTCGCCGAGCGGCTCGAGCTCGGGATGGACGGTCACCAGGTGGTGCAGCCAGCGGGTGAGCTCGATGTCGTGGACGATCCGCCGAGAGTACGCCGACCAGCCGTGCGTCAACAGCGACACCCACACCGGGAGCGCGTCGAACGGCCGGCTGAACTGCGGCGTCCACTGGTACCGGTTGACCATGTCCTGCTCGAGGTCGGCGTCGAGCTGTGCATAGTCGAGTCGCAGCGTGAACGCGGCCAGCTGCGTCGCCGGATCGCGGACCAGCACGAGACTTGACGAGATGGGGGTGTTCAGCCACTTGTGCGGGTCGCAGGTGATCGAGTCGGCCTGCTCGATTCCGGTGAACAGGTGCTTGAGCTCGTCGACCATCGCGGCCGGCCCACCGTAGGCGGCATCGACGTGGAACCAGCAGCCGTAGGTAGCGGCGGCGGCTGCGAGCTCGGCCAGTGGATCGATGGCGCCAAGCTCGGTGGTGCCGGCCGTGCCGACGACGCACAATGGCCGCACGCCGGCTGAGATGTCCTGCTCGATCGCCGCTCGCAGCGCATCGGGCCGCACCCGGAATCGGGAGTCGGTCTCGATCCGGCGAACGGCCGCGCTGCCGAGGCCGAGCAGATCGGCGGCTCGGTCGATGGTCTCGTGCGCGTCGTCGGAGACGTACACGGCCAACGCTGGGCCGGCCGCCACCCCGTCGCGCCGTACGTTCCAGCCCGCGAGCGCGTCGCGAGCGACGGTCAGCGCGATCAGGTTGGCGGTGGCGCCCCCGGAGACGAACGCACCGGACGCCGATTCGGGCATGCCGAGCCGGGCGGCGAACCATGCAAGGAGTTGAGTCTCGATCTCGGTCGCGCCCGGCCCGAGCGGCCAGCCGCCGAGGTTCTGGTTACTGCCGGCGGCAAGCAGCGACGCCGGCCCGCCGGGCACCGTGCCCGCTCCGCTGATGTAGGCCAACCAGCCGCCGTGCCCGGTCTGCGTGCCCCGGTTGAAGATGAGCTCACGCAAATGCTCGAACAGCTCCCCGTCCGGAAGCGGATCGTCCGGAACCGGCTTGGTGAGCGCCTCGCGTACCTCACCAGGAGTCTGTGTACGGGCCACTGGCATTTCCGGCAACACCTTGAGGTGTTCGGCCCACAGGTCGAGGGCCTGCTCGGCGAAGGCACGGGCCCGTTCGAGAGACCAGTCCAGCTCGGTCAGTCGTTCCGGACGTTCCATGCGGCCGAAGTTACACCCGAGCGGTGACGGCGCGGACGGGCGTCAGTCGAGGTAGTCGCGTAGGACCTGCGAGCGCGACGGGTGGCGCAGCTTGGACATGGTCTTGGACTCGATCTGCCGTATCCGCTCGCGGGTCACGCCGTACACCTTGCCGATCTCGTCCAGTGTCTTGGGCTGCCCGTCGGTGAGGCCGAACCGCATCGAGACCACGCCGGCCTCACGCTCGGACAGGGTGTCCAGCACGGCGTGCAGCTGCTCTTGCAGGAGCGTGAACGACACGGCTTCGGCCGGGACGATCGCCTCGGAGTCCTCGATCAGGTCACCGAACTCCGAATCGCCGTCCTCGCCCAGCGGTGTGTGCAGCGAGATGGGCTCGCGGCCGTACTTCTGGACTTCGACGACCTTCTCCGGCGTCATGTCCAGCTCCTTGGCAAGCTCCTCGGGGGTTGGCTCGCGGCCTAGATCCTGCAGCATCTGGCGCTGCACCCGGGCCAGCTTGTTGATGACCTCGACCATGTGGACGGGAATGCGGATGGTCCGCGCCTGGTCGGCCATGGCTCGAGTGATCGCCTGCCGGATCCACCAGGTCGCGTATGTAGAGAACTTGTAGCCCTTGGTGTAATCGAACTTCTCGACCGCGCGGATCAAACCCAGGTTGCCCTCCTGGATCAAGTCCAGGAACAGCATGCCGCGCCCGGTGTAGCGCTTGGCGAGGCTGACGACGAGCCGAAGGTTCGCCTCGAGCAGGTGGTTTTTCGCTCGGCGGCCGTCTTCGGCGATCCAGGTCAGTTCCTCGCGAAGCTTGAGATCGAGGGTGTCGCCTTCCCGGGCCAGCTTCTCCTCCGCGAACAGGCCTGCCTCGATCCGCTTGGCGAGCTCGACCTCCTGCTCGGCGTTCAGCAGCGGCACCTTGCCGATCTGCTTGAGGTAGTCCTTGACCGGATCCGCAGTGGCGCCCGCGACGACGACCTGCTGCTCCGGCTCGTCGCTGTCGTCGTCCTCGGAGTAGACGAAACCTTCCTCCTGTGGGCCGACGCCCTCGGTGGCGGCGAGCTCTTCGGGCGTGGGTTCGCCAGACTCGGTCAGCTCGACCACGTCGACCGGGGCGGCGCCATCGGTCGTGCTCGCCGGTTCAGCCTTCTTGGCCGGCCCTGCCTTCGCGCTGCCCTTGCCGGCCGGCTTGGCCTTGCCGGGCTTGGCGGGCGCGGCCTTGTCGGTAGCCGGCTTGGCCGCCTTTTTGCCAGCGGACTTCGCGCCGGCGGCCTCCACCGTGACCGTGCCGGCCCGGCGCGAACTCGCGGCTATCCGGCTGCGGGCAGGCGTCGTCAACTCATCTGCGGCGGGCTTGGGGCGGGACGGGCTCGGCGACACGAACGACCTCTCGACGTCTCAGGGGCTTCGGCGGCGGTGCGGAGCACAACAGCCAACACAACATTGTAGAACGGCCAATAGTTCCCGTGCGCGACACACATCACGCACGCGTTAACCGTAGCCCGAGAAACCGCCGGAACGTACGATGTGCCGGATCCCGGGTCAGGATGTCGCCTTGGCCGCCTTGGCGGCCGCCTTCATCTGCTTCTTGTACTCCCGAACTCGCGCCAGGCTGCCGTCGTCGGTGATGTCGGCCACCGACCGGTACACACCCGGCTCGCCGTACGCCCCGGTAGCCTCGCGCCATCCCGCCGGCTGCACTCCGAGCTGTTTGGCCAGCAAGGCCGCGAAGATCTGCGCCTTCTGCTTGCCGAAACCGGGCAGCCTGCCGAGCCGCCGGACCAGATCGGCGCCGTCAGCCGCCCCCGTCCAGACAGCGGCCGCATCGCCGTCGTACTCGTCGACCAGGTACCGGCACAGCTGCTGGGTCCGTTTGGCCATCGATCCCGGGAATCGGTGCAGCGCCGGCGGTGTGGAGAACAAGGTGGCCAGCTCGTCTGGGTCGTAACCGGCGATCTGCGCCGCGTCCAGCCGATCCGCACCGAGCCGCTCGGCCAACCGGTACGGCGCCCCGAACGCCCACTCCATCGGAACCTGCTGGTCGAGCAACATGCCGATGAGCAACGCGAGCGGATCAGTGGAGAGCAGTTGGTCGGCTGGTTCTTCAGTGGCGAGGTACAACGTCGGCATGACAGGCAGGCTCCCTATTCCGCTTCACCGGCTTTCACCGACAGTACCGGGCACGGTGCGTCCAGCAAGATGCGCTGGGCGTTGCTGCCGAGGATGAGCTTGCCGACCGGGCTGCGCCGGCGCAGCCCGATGACGATGAAGTCGGCCGACGTGTCCTGGGCCACGGCGATCAGGTCTTCTGCTACGTCGAGACCCCGGACCAGTTGGCGGACCTCTGCTTCGACACCGGCCGCAGCGAGCTCTGCCCGCACAGCGTCCAGCTCAGCCTCGGAGTCGACGGCGTCGTCGGCGTCGAAGTCGCGGCCACCTCGTGCGGAATTGATCACAATCAGCCGTGCGCCGCGGAGCCTGGCTTCTTCGACGGCGCGGCGCAACGCCGCCCGGCCTTCGGGCTTGGGGACGTACCCGACGACGATCGTGGACATCGCATCTGCTCCTTTGCAAGGTTCGAGTCCCGCCGAACGCTACTGCACTCAGGGCTTGCGAGACCATGGCCATCGTGCAGAACGTCGCGAGAACCGAGCCGAGCGTGCTCCACGTGGACCTCGACGCGTTCTTCGCGGCGGTCGAACAGCGCGACAAGCCGTCCCTGCGCGGCCGGCCGGTGATCGTCGGCGGACTCGGCCCGCGAGGCGTGGTCTCGACGGCCTCGTACGAGGCACGCAGCTACGGCGTGCGGTCGGCGATGTCGATGGCCGAGGCGCGGTCACGCTGCCCACACGCGGCATTCCTGGCCGGGCGCTTTCGCGCCTACCGGGCGGCGAGCGAGCTCGTGATGGCCGAGCTCAGGGAGCTCTCGCCGGTGATCGAGCCGCTCTCCCTGGACGAGGCCTTCGTCGACCTGGCCGCCGGACCGGCATCCGAGCTGTCTTCGGCGGGCGTGCGCGCGCTCGGCGAACGGCTCCGCGCGGCGATCCACGACCGCACCGGGCTCACTGCGAGCGTCGGTGCCGCAACGTCCAAGCTGCTCGCGAAGATAGCTTCGGAGCAGGCCAAGCCGGACGGCCTGGTGGTGGTCGAGCCCGGCACCGAGCTGGCAGTGTTGCACCCGCTGCCGGCCCGCGCGCTCCCCGGGATCGGGCCGGCCACTGCCGAGCGGCTCGCCCGCCTCGGCGTGCGGACCGTAGGCGACCTCGCGGCGATCACGGTGGAGGAGCTGGTCAACCTGCTGGGCGAAGCCCACGGGCGGTCGCTGCACCGGCTGTCCTATGCGCAGGACGACCGCCCGGTCTCGCCGGAGCGGGAGACGAAATCGGTGAGCATCGAAGACACCTTCGACCAGGACATCACCGACCGTGCCCTGCTCGTGGCCCTCATCGGCCGGATGGCGACCAGGATCACCGGCCGGCTGCGGGCATCCGGCCAGTCGAGCCGAACCGTGACTTTGAAGGTCCGGCTGCACGATTTCACGACGTTGTCCCGCTCGGCGACCCTACCGGGGCCTACCGACGACGAACGGGTGATCGGCCGGATCGCGACCCGCCTGCTCGACGAGATCGACTCGACGGGAGGGATCCGCTTACTCGGCGTCGGCCTCGCGGGCCTGGCCGACTGGGTGCAGGAGGACCTGTTCACCGATCGGGCTGGGCAGCTACCTGGGGACGATGCCCTGAACAAGTCGGCCACACCGGACGACAGGGATTCGCCGGCTGGTGCGGCAACACTGGGCGATGCCGAGCCGGCGAACCCAGATCCGGCGGAGTTGGTGCATTCCACCCGGCGCTGGGTATCCGGGATGGACGTCCGGCACACCGAGTACGGGCCCGGCTGGGTGTGGGGCGCCGGGCTCGGGCGGGTGACGGTCCGCTTCGAGACGGCCGGCACCGGACCTGGGC
>DATHUM010000011.1:0-8281 GCA_035462225.1 Jiangellaceae bacterium
GTGCCTTTGCAATGCACACGTATAGGAAGCAAGCCGCCTCGAGCGGAAGCCGCGCTCCCGCGCCGCGCTTCCTATGGGTGTGCATTGCAAAGGCACGGGGAGTAATTGCCCAGCGGCCGCGGGCGGACAACACAGAACGGAGAGATGGGTGAGCGTGGACACGCTGCGGGCCGTCGAGGCCGAGCTGGCGACGCGGTGGCCGGAGTCGCGGATCGAGCCGTCGCTCGATCGCATCCGCGACCTCACCGACGTGCTCGGGCGGCCGCAGGACGCGTACCCGGTCATTCACATCACCGGCACCAACGGCAAGACCTCGACCGCCCGCATGATCGACGAGCTGCTCAGGGAGCTCGGCCTGCGCACCGGCAGGTTCACCAGCCCGCATCTGGTTTCGGTCACCGAGCGCATCTGTCTGGACGGCGAGCCGATCGACGAGGACAGGTTCGTAGCGGCCTACCGCGAGCTTGCCCCGTACCTGGACCTTGTCGACGCTCGCCACGACGTCCGCCTCTCGTACTTCGAAGTGCTGGTCGCGCTGGCCTACGCGACGTTCGCCGACGCACCGGTCGACGTCGCCGTGGTCGAGGTCGGCATGGGCGGCGTGTGGGACGCGACGAACGTGGCCGACGGAAAGGTCGCCGTCGTGACGCCGATCGCGGTCGATCACGCCGACTACCTCGGCGACACCGTCGAGCAGATCGCCGAAGAGAAGGCCGGTGTCATCAAGGCCGGAGCACTCGTCGTCGTCGGGCGGCAGCCGGACGAGGCCGCTGACGTGCTGGCCAGGCGCGCCGTCGAGGTTGGGGCCACGGTCGTGGTGGAGGACGCCAACTTCGCGGTTCGAAACCGGCGGCTCGCGGTCGGTGGACAAGTGCTGGCAGTGCGCGGCCTGGCCGGAGACTACGACGAGCTGACCCTTCCCCTGCACGGTGCCTATCAGGCCAGCAACGCCGCATGTGCCGTGGCGGCGGTCGAGGCGTTCGTCGGCGGTGGGCGCGAGTCGCTCGATACCGAAGCGGTGCAGAGCGCGCTGGCCCGGGTCGGTTCGCCGGGCCGGCTCGAAGTCCTGCGCCGGAGTCCTACGATCATGGTCGACGCCGCGCACAATCCGGCGGGCGCCCGCGCGCTGAGCGAAGCGATCCAGGAGGAGTTCGCGTTCACCAAGCTGGTGGGCGTCGTGGCCGTGCTCGGCGACAAGGACGTGCGGGGAATCCTCGAAGAACTCGAACCCATCCTCGCCACCGTCGTCGTCACCGAGAACAGCTCACCTCGACGGCTGCCGGTGGCCGACCTGGCCGCCGTCGCGGAGCAGGTTTTCGGCGCGGACCGGACCATCCGGGCACGCAGCCTCCCCGACGCCATCGACGTCGCGGTGGGTCTTGTCGAGCAGGACGCGATCTTCGGCGGCGCGGGTGTGCTGCTGACCGGTTCCGTCGTGACCGCCGGCGATGCCCGCCACCTGCTGGGGGCGCCCCGATGAACCGCATCGCGGCGACGTTGCTGGTCCTCGAGGCGGTCGTGGTGATGCTGGCGATCCCGGTCGCCGTCGTGGTGGGTGACATCGAGCAGGCCGCAGCGATCCCTGCCGGCCTCGGCATCGGCCTGCTGTGTGTGCTGTCGGCGGGCTTGGTGCGGCGCGGCCGGCCCGGCTACGTGCTCGGCTCGGTAGCGCAGGTGGCGGCCATCGCCACCGGGTTCGTCGTGCCCGAGATGTTCTTCCTCGGAGGGCTGTTCGCCCTGCTGTGGGTGGTGCTGCTGCGAATCGGCCCGGAAGTCGACCAGGCCCGCACGGCGGGCGACGGGTGACGCGAGGCCGACTGCGCCACCGGGTCGGCTACAGTTCCCTGATCCGTCCTGGAAATATGTCTGCAAGGAGCATCTGCCCGTGTCCGAGCGCACACTCGTCCTCGTCAAGCCCGACGCCGTCCGTCGCGGCCTGATCGGTGAGATCCTGGGTCGCTACGAGCGAAGGGGCCTGCGCGTCGTGGCCATGGATCTTCGAGTCATCGACTCGGCGGTGGCCGACGCCCATTACGCCGAGCACGTGGACAAGTCGTTCTACCCGCCGCTGCGCGAGTTCATCACCGGGGGCCCGCTCGTCGCGCTCGTGCTCGAGGGCGACTCGGCGATCGACGTCGTTCGAGCCATGAACGGAGCCACGGACGCGCGCAAGGCCGCCCCTGGCACGGTCCGCGGCGACCTCGCTCTGTCGACATCGGAGAATCTCGTGCACGCGTCGGACTCGCCGGAGTCGGCCAAGCGTGAGATCGACCTCTGGTTTCCCGGCCTGGTCTGATCCGCGGTTCAAATCACCCCGGCCCGCTCGGGCATCGGTCGGGCCAGGACGATTACGCTGGTAGGTCGATCCAGTCCGCAACCCCGGAGTCGCGCCACCATGCCCGTCGAGTCGCTGTTCCCTCGCCTGGAGCCGCTGCTGCCATCGGTGCAGAAGCCGATCCAGTATGTCGGCGGCGAACTCAACGCCACGGTCAAAGAGTGGGACGAGCCTGGTGTACCGATGGTCCGCTGGGCGCTGATGTACCCGGACGCCTATGAGGTCGGGCTGCCCAACCAGGGCGTGCAGATCCTGTACGAGGTGCTCAACGAGCAGCCCGGAGTCCTGGCCGAACGGACGTACGCGGTCTGGCCGGACCTGGAGAAGCTGATGCGTCAGCACGGCATAGGCCAGTTCACCGTCGACGCGCACCGGCCGGTGGCCGCGTTCGACCTGCTCGGCATCTCGTTCGCGACCGAACTCGGCTACACGAACATGCTCACCGCGCTCGATCTGGCGGGCATCCCGCTCGACGCGGCCGACCGCACCGACGAACACCCGGTCGTCATCGCCGGCGGGCACGCGGCGTTCAATCCCGAGCCGATCTCGGACTTCCTGGACGCGGCCGTGCTCGGTGACGGGGAAGAGATCGTCCTGGCCATCACCGAGGTGGTGCGCGAGTGGAAGGCCGAGGGCAAGCCCGGTGGCCGGGACGGCCTGCTCGAGAGGCTGGCCGCTTCGGGCGGGGTGTACGTCCCCAAGTTCTACGACGTGACCTACCTATCCGACGGGCGGATCCAGCGAGTCGCGCCGAATCGTGCCGGTGTGCCGTGGCGAGTCCACAAGCACACGGTCATGGACCTCGACAAATGGCCGTACCCCCGCAAGCCGCTCGTTCCGCTTGCCGAAACCGTGCACGAGCGGTTCAGCGTGGAGATCTTCCGCGGCTGCACTCGCGGCTGCCGGTTCTGCCAGGCCGGCATGATCACCCGTCCGGTTCGCGAGAGGTCCATCTCGACGATCGGCGACATGGTGCAGACGGGGCTGGAGGAGTCCGGTTTCGAAGAGGTCGGCCTGCTGTCGCTGTCGAGCGCCGACCACTCCGAAATCGGCGACATCGCCACCGGGCTCGCCGATCGGTACGACGGCTCCAACGTCTCGCTCTCGCTGCCCTCGACCCGGGTCGACGCGTTCAACATCACGCTCGCGAACGAGCTGTCCCGCAACGGCCGCCGGTCCGGGCTGACGTTCGCCCCGGAAGGCGGTACCGAGCGGATGCGCAAGGTGATCAACAAGATGGTCACCGAGGAGGACCTGATCCGCACCGTCGCGACGGCCTACAGCAACGGCTGGCGACAGGTGAAGCTCTACTTCATGTGCGGGCTGCCGACAGAGACCGACGAGGACGTGGTCGCGATCGCGGACCTGGCCCGCAAGGTCATCGAGATCGGGCGCGAGGTCTCCGGGCGGCGCGATATCCGCTGCACGGTGTCCATCGGCGGATTCGTGCCCAAGCCGCACACCCCGTTCCAGTGGGCGGCGCAAGGCGACCACGAGACGGTGGACGCCAGGCTGGCCAAGCTGCGCAACGCCATCCGGTCGGACCGCAACTACGGCAAGTCGATCGGACTGCGGTACCACGACGGTAGGCCGAGCATCATCGAAGGCCTTCTCTCGCGCGGCGACCGCCGGGTCGGCGCGGTGATCCGAACCGTCTGGGAGCAGGGCGGACGCTTCGACGGCTGGAGTGAGCACTTCTCGTACGACCGGTGGGTCGAGGCGACGGAGAAGGCACTTGCCGGCACGCCGGTCGACTTGGACTGGTACACGACGCGCGAGCGCGAGTACGCCGAGGTACTGCCCTGGGACCACCTGGACTCCGGGCTCGACCGCGACTGGCTCTGGGAGGACTGGCAGGACGCCATCGACGAGGTCGAGGTCGACGACTGCCGCTGGACGCCGTGCTTCGACTGCGGGGTGTGCCCGCAGCTGGGTACCGAGATCCAGGTCGGCCCCACCGGGCAGAAGCTGCTCCCGCTGACCGTGGTGTCGACCGGCGCCCCGACCCGCGGCTGAGCGCAGAAATGACCCGACGGCGGACTCCCAGAAGGTGACGATGGAGCGGACCCAGGCACCGCCGGTGCAGAAGCTGCGGATCCGGTTCGCCAAACGTGGCCGGCTACGCTTCGCCAGCCACCGCGACTTCCAGCGGGCCTTCGAACGTGCCCTGCGGCGGGCCGGCGTGCCCGTGGCGTACTCACAGGGGTTCACGCCGCACCCCAAGGTGTCCTATGCCGGCGCCGCACCGATGGGCGCGGCGAGCGAGGCCGAGTATCTCGAGATAGCCGTCACCGAGGAGTGCGATCCGCCCGCCGTGTCCGCTGCCCTCGACGCCGCGCTACCGCCCGGGCTGGACATCGTGGACGTCGTAGTGGCCGACCACGGCTCGCTGGCCGACCGGCTGCAGGCTTCGGAATGGTCGATCGAACTTCCGGACGCGCCCTTCGAGGCGCTGGCCGCGGCGGTCGAGGCATTCCTCGCCGAACCCGTGGTCGAAGTGCAGCGCATGACCAAGAACGGGGTACGCACGCTCGACGCCCGCAGTGCCGTGGTCCGGATGGCGGTCGATCCCGCCGGGCCGACGATCCGCCTCGCCGTACGGCACCAGTCGCCGACGGTACGGCCGGACGACGTCCTGACCGGGCTGCGCCGGCTAGGCGGGTTGCGCGATACCGCCCACGTGGCCACCCGCCTGGCCCAGGGGCCACTGGACGAAACCGCCGGTACGGTCGGCGACCCGTTCACTCCACCGCGCTGATCATGCAAGAGTGGGGCGGCACGCCGTTTTGGTGGGATTTGCCACGGCGTCGCAATCTGCACATATAGGCGTGTCGCCCCACTCGTGCATGATCAGCGCGAGGGGTCGTGGGGGTGCCGGCTGCCGTTTCGGTGGTCGACGAGTCGCCAGGTGATCTCGAGCAGGACCCCCGCCCCGACTCCGATGGCCGCGCCGACCCAGGGCGCCCGGAAGCCGGACAGCTGCAGTTGGAAGAACTCCTGCAGATACGGCACGGTGAGCACCAGCGTGAACCCGGCGGCCATCGCGGCCAGCAGGCCGGCACGCCACCAGGTGTAGGGGCGGGCGATCACGGCCAGCACCCACAACACCACGATGAACAGTGTGAGCGTGGCGGCCGACGTTTCCGCGTCCAGATCCCCGTCGTAGACCCAGCGGGCATGGAAGTACGACGCCAGTGTCGCGGCGGCGGCGATCGCGCCGGCGGGGACGGCGAACCTCAGCACACGGCGGACGAAGCCGGGCCGGGCCCGCTCAGTGTTCGGCGCGAGGGCGAGGAAGAACGCCGGGACGCCGATGCTCAGGGTGCTCACCAACGTCAGGTGGCGGGGTAGGAACGGGTAGGGCACCTGGGTGATCACCACCACGATGGCGAGCAGGGCCGCGTACACCGTCTTGGTCAAGAACAGATGGGCGACTCGCTCGATGTTGCCGATCACCCGGCGTCCTTCGGCGACGACCGACGGCAGCGCAGAGAAGTTGTTGTTCATCAGCACGATCTGCGCGACGGCTTTGGTCGCCTCGCTGCCGGCACCCATCGCCACACCGATGTCGGCGTCTTTGAGCGCGAGCACGTCGTTCACGCCGTCGCCGGTCATGGCGACGTTGTGTCCACGGGACTGCAGGGCGTGCACCATGTCGCGCTTCTGGCGCGGCGCGACCCTGCCGAAGATGGAGTGCGACTCCAGCACGTCGGCGAGTTCGTCCCGCTCTTCAGGAAGAGTGCGGGCATCGACCGGATCGTGTGCTCCCGGGATGTCGAGCTTGGCCGCGACGGCGCCGACCGAGACGGCGTTGTCGCCTGAGATGACCTTGGTCTGCACGCCCTGGTCTGCGAAGTACCGGATGGTGTCCGGTGCTTCCTTGCGTAGCCGTTGCTCGATGACCACGAGGGCGGCCGGTTTGATCCGCCCGCGAATCTGTTCCGGTGCCGCAAGTGCACGCTCGGCGCTCAACCCGCTCCGCGCGAGTAGCAGCACTCGCATGCCCCGGGCGCCGAGCGCGTCGGCCTGGATGCGCGCGTCGGCATCGGCGGGCAGCAGGACGTCCGGCGCTCCGAGCAGCCAGGTTGACGAATTGCCGGACGGCTCGCTGAACGTCGCGCCGCTCCATTTGCGGGCGGACGAGAACGGTGCGACCTCGGTCGTGATCCAACCGGCCGGCGGCACGCAGAAGTCGATGATCGCTTGCATGCTCGCGTTGGGCCGCTCGTCGATCGAGCCGAGCGCACCCAGCGCGTCGCGGATCGGCAACCCGGGTTCGAACTGGACCACGTCGGTGACGTCCATCGAACCTTCGGTCAGGGTGCCGGTCTTGTCCAGGCATACCACGCTCACCCGGGCCAGGCCCTCGATGGCCGGCAGCTCCTGGACGAGGCACTGCCTGCGACCTAGCCTGATGACTCCGACGGCGAAGGCCATCGACGTCAGCAGCACCAGCCCTTCGGGCACCATGTGGACCAGGCCCGCGACCATCCGCCTGATCGCCTCCGGCACGTCGTTCTCGTTGACGACGATCTGGCTTATCACCAGTGCGATACCGGTCGGGATGATCACGTAGGTGACGAACTTGAGGATCTTGTTGATCCCGTTGCGGAGCTCTGAGTTGACGAGGGTGAACCGGCTCGCCTCTTCGGCCAGTTGCGCGGCGTAGGCGTCCCGGCCGACCTTGGTGGCCTGAAAAGCGCCACTGCCTGCGACGACGAAGCTACCGGACATGACGGTGTCGCCGGGCAGCTTGTGCACCGGGTCGGCCTCGCCGGTCAGCAGAGACTCGTCGATCTCGAGGCTTTCAGCCTCGATCACCGCTCCGTCGACGACCACCTTGTCGCCGGGTCCCAGCTCGACGATGTCGTCCAGGACGATCTCGCTCGGAGGCATCGGAGTGGCCGTACCGTCGCGGCGCACGTGCGGCCTAGCCTGCCCGATCAGGGCGAGCCGGTCGAGGGTACGTTTCGCGCGGAGTTCCTGGACTATTCCGATAAGCGAGTTGGCGACTATCACGCCGCCGAACAGCGCGTCCTGCCACGGCCCGACGAGCAGGATCAGCACCAGCAGCGAGCCGATGATCGCGTTGATCCGGTTGAAGACATTCGCCCGGACGATGTTTGCCACGCTGCGGCTGGACCGAACGGGAACGTCGTTGACCTGACCTGCAGCGACTCGCTCGGCGACCTCGTGGGTGGTCAGGCCGGTGACCCGGGTCACCGTGCTGCCCGCCGCCGGGGATGCCTCCACGTTCCCGGCGGTGTCAGTCACGAATCCACCGTAGTGGGCGCGGCTGAGCGGGCGCATCCGCGTCGCACCGGCCGTGTCCGTAGGGGTTCCGCGCGGCGGGTATGCGATACTTCATGTGGTCAGGCGGACGGAATTTCCGCCGCTTGATCCGACGTTGTCCTCGCCGGGCACTGTCGAAGGTGGCCGACCTTCGCGCCGCCCAGCTGGCGACCTGCCACGCGGCTGGCGCGAGCGGCCCAGACGACGTGGTGTCCGGCACGGTGACCGATCGTCAGGCCCTTTGACCGCGATGGCACGCGGCAGGGCCGGCGAGCCACGGCCGCCGACGCTTGACCTCGGTGGACAGCGTTGCTGACAAAGGCTTTCCGCCCCGGCCGAACGGCCGCGGCGACCGACGACGAGAGCCATGTTGCGGCGAGCAGCGCGCCCGAGCGGCGCGGCGCCCTGCAACGTGGTTGACGGGAGTACACCCGAATGCACGACGAGAACAACAAGAATGGGGATGCAGTGCCGGCCGTCGCGGCGGACGCTGGTGCGAACGCGCCGGCGGGCAGTAGCGACAAGCCCGCGCGCAAGCGGGCACCGCGCCGCCGGACCGCAAGCAGGCCGGCCGGTCCGCCCGTCGTCGAGACCACCATGACCGGCCAGGTTCCCGAGGGCGCCGAGCCGGACGGTGACCGGCCGGCAACTGCG
>DATHUM010000012.1:0-2749 GCA_035462225.1 Jiangellaceae bacterium
ATGATGCAGACGATCGACTATGCCAAGTTCCAGGACCCACCCTTGTTGGGCAGGCTTGGCCCGGTCGGGTTCGCTGCACAGATCCTGCTGCGAAAGGGCTGGTGCCGTGGCGAGTACGTCCGTTCGTGGCTCGCCGAAATGCTCTCCGAGCAGAACGTCCGGACGTTCGCCGACCTGCGGCTGGGCGATCCGTCGGCGGACGCCGCTCTTCGCGAGGTGCCGGGCCGCGGGTCCCGGTTCGTCGCGATGGCGTCCGACGTCACGAACGGGCGGCTCGCGCGTTTGCCGTGGGACTATCCCGCACTGTTCAACGTCGACCCCGATGAGATTGCGGTCGCCGACGCCGTGCGGGCGTCGATAGCCATCCCGTACTTCTTCACACCCGCCCGGTGCCCGGATCCGGTCAACGGAGGCACGGCATGGATGGTGGATGGCGGAATGCTGTCCAACTTCCCGGTGAGCGTGTTCGACCGTAGTGACGGTGCTGCGCCCCGGTGGCCGACCTTTGGGATCAAGCTGTCGTCACGTCCGGGCAACCTGAAGCTGAACGAGGTTCGCGGCGTTGTCACACTGACCAAGGCCATGCTGTCGACGATGACCGGCTTCTACGACCGGATGCACATCGACCGTGGGGACGTCGTCGCGCGCACCATCTTCGTCGACACGTTCGGGGTAAAGGCGACGGATTTCGATTTGTCGGCGTCGACCGCCGAGCGACTGTTCGAGTCCGGTAGAGCGGCCGCGATCGCGTTCTTCGATGGCGACGCGCAGCGCCCGAAATGGGACTTCGAGGAATACAAGCGACAGTGGCGCCCTACGCCTTCTCAGCCCACCGCTGAAGTTTCCGCGGTGGGTTGAGAGCCAATTCATCTAGGCGGCGCCGAACGCGTTGAACGCACACCAGGCGACGAACTGCCGGGGATCCTCACGGTCGATGCTCGCTCGCGCTGCATGCAGCGCGTGGGCAAGCGTCCGGCCGTCGCTGATCGCGGCGTGGATCCCGGTCATGAGTGGGATGAGGTCGAGGTCGGGGACGACGACGGAGCTGGCCAGCACTCCCGCGGTCCCCTTGGCCATGAGCGTGCTGACGAACCCGAGCATCTCGTTGCCGTCGTACGACACGTCCCGGCCCGACTCGCAGGCGGCGAGCACGACGCGGTGCGGGACTTCCGCCCGCTGGTCGAGCTCATGCACGGTCAGGAACCCGTCGCTGAGCAGCAGCCGGGAAAAGGTGGGGTTGTCCGACCGGATGTAGCAGTGGCAGGCCAGGTGGGCGAGTGTCGAGTCGTCCAGCGCCTTGGCGACGGCGGCCATCGTGCTCTCCGGTGGTGCGATCACGACCGGGTCGCGGTAGTGCCCGGCGAGCTGCTCGATCTCGTGTTGCGCGCCCGGTAGCTCGGGGCCGGCGGCAAGAACCACCTGGCCGGTCGGGGACGGTCGCATGTCACGGCTGCGCGCCCACATCGACCCGGACGGAGCCAGCGCGACCGGCGCAGTGTGCAGGGCGGCCCATGGCAGCGAGTGCAAGCCACTGGCCGGCACGACGACCAACTCGGCCTCGGGCGGGACGTTCAACGGCTCGATGAGCCTTTTGGCAAGCCTGCCGAGGGACTCCCTGGCGTTGGACTGCATGGTCTGGACGGCAGTAGCCGTCGGCCGCGACCTGGTGAGGTAACGCAAGTAGAAGAGCAGGCGCTCTGCGTCTCGCTGCACGCTTTCTAGCGGTCCGAGGTGGACGATCCGGGTCCGGCGCGGGTCGAGCACCGCCGCGATCAGGTCGCCATCGAGCACGTCGAACTCGACGAGCACCCGTCCGTCCAGGGACCGCCTGAGCTCGGGAGCCGAGGCTGCGGCACCAGCCTGCGCGTCCCTCGCCCGGGTGCTCCAGGTGGCGCTGCGAATGCGCTGTTCGATCCGCCGTTGCCGGGCCCGCAGGCCGGCCGGTTCGGTGCCGGTGTCCTGGCGGGCGGAGACGAGTTCGGCGTACACCGACCGTAGTTCTCCCAGGTCGTCGCTGATGTCTTCGCTCGGTTCCGGGTCGACCACCGACAGGGCGGCGGCCCGCGTGCGCTCCATCCATTCCAGGACGCGGCTGGCCGGCTGTTTGTCGACTCGGGACGCCAGGCCAAGCCGGCCTAGTTCCTCGCCGTGTCCTGAGGCGAGTGCGCGCAGCTCCGTGGAGGGAAGTGCCGCCCGGTGCTTGGCCAGGTCGTCCAGGCCCGACCGGGTGAGCGATCGCACGCGCTCGGCGCGACCCTGATGCTCGGCGCTGAGCGCCGCCGCCAGCGTGCCCATCAGACGAACGAGCAACGGCAGGCCGCGGCTGAGCTCATGGGACCGGGCCCAGGCCGCCACGGCGTCGGTCTTCCGGCCGCGTGCCATCGCGACCTGGCCGGCGATCAGGTGGGCTTGCACCGCGTGGGCCCGCATTCGTGCCCGCTCGAGGGCTTGAGCGGCCCGTCGGGCCCGCGTGACGTCACGAGGCTCGATCGCACCGAGCCGCAGCCGGGCCTCCAACTCGATCGAGGTAGCCCGGGCGACGCCCCAGGGCCTCCGCTGCCGTCGGAAGCTCGCACGCGCCGCCTCGGCCTCCGCCACGGCTTGGTCCAGCCGGTTCGCCATCAGCGACAGCGAGGCCGAGTTGAGGCGGGCCTCGGCGGCCATCAGATCGACGTCGTTGGCCTCGAGGATCGCGACTGCCTCGCGGGCGTGCTCAAGTGCCTCGGGGAGGAGTCGAAGCTGCATGAGC
>DATHUM010000013.1:0-2160 GCA_035462225.1 Jiangellaceae bacterium
CGGCCTCCCCAAGACGACCGTACTCAGGATCGTGCAGACGCTGGAGCACAGTGGCCTGCTGTCGGCGACGCCGAACGGGTACGTCGCCGGACCTGGCTTGTGGCGATGGGCGCACCTGGCCAAGAACAGCTGGGAGCCGCCGGAGGAGACCCGAGCGCTCATGCGCGAGCTCGTGGCTCGGCAACGCGAGACGGTCAATATCTACGTCATCCACAACACTGCACGTGTCTGCGTCGCTCAAGAAGAGAGCCCGATGCCGCTACGGCACGTCGTCCACGTCGGTGACGAACTGCCCCTGTGGGCGGGGGCATCGTCCAAAGTGCTTCTCCGCGACGCACCGACCAACCTGCTCGAGAGGATCGCCGAATCCGGCCCTGGTGGCGGCAAGCATCTACCTGTATTGCAGGCCGAGATCGCCGATGCTGCACGGGCAGGCTACGGGGTCAGTCACGGTGAGCGCGAAGTCGGTCTGTCAGCAGTAGCCGTACCGATCTTCGGCCAGAACGGCGAGGTCGTGGCGTCGTTGTCCTACAGCGGCCCGACAAGTCGGTTTCCCGAGGAACGCATTCCAGAACTCATCGCTGACCTGCAGTGGGCGGCTCGACAACTCACTGAGCGCGGCTTCGATCACCCGCTGCGATCTCCGCTGGCGCAGCGTCGAGTCCGCAGTTCGTAGCCGGCCCAAATCTGCTGGAGCGCCGGGTTCGGGGAGACAGCGGGTGCTGCCTCGCACCGAACCCGGCCGCTTCGCTCTTACTTGACGATCTCTGGCATCGCCGTCGACGTCAGCTGCTTCTGCACACCGTCGTGCAGGAAGTTCGCCACCAGTGTCAACGGCACTGCGTCACCCTCGGGCACGTTGTTGTCGATGTCAGCCTTGCTGAACCGCACGATCAACTTGTTGCCGTTGGACGTCGTGCTCGCAGCCGGGATCGGCGTCTCCGACAGCGGCGTCTCCAGCACGGCATCGCCGTCGAACACATAACCTGCCGGAACGTCGAGGATCGCAGTGACCACACCCTGCACCCCGGTGAAGATCCCGGTGCCCGAGCCGAGATCCATCCGCGAAGGCACGAACTGCAACGCGCCGGGCAGATCCTGCGGTGTCAGGTAGACCTCGATCTTGCCTACCGGCCGTGGGTCGGTGCAGTCATTGAAGAAGTACTCACCGGCACGGTCGAAGGTGTACTCGAAGCTCTCCCCCGGCTCCAGCTTGGGATTGAACAACCCCTCGAAGAACTGGGTCGCGCAGTGCGGCAACTGGTTCGGGAAGTTCGGGAACGTCTCCGTGCCGGGGTTCCGGAACGTCACGGTCGTACCCACCGGTACCCGCATGTGCGTCGGCGACATGCCGCGCTGCAACGTGCTGTCGCGCTGGCTGGCCTGGTCGGCGTTGCGATCCGCCCGGGCCAGGTAAACCGTGTTGTCCACGTCCTCACCGTCGACCGGACCACCT
Organism: Jiangellaceae bacterium; assembly: GCA_035462225.1. Lineage (GTDB taxonomy): Bacteria > Actinomycetota > Actinomycetes > Jiangellales > Jiangellaceae > JASLBX01. Next base: position 1,457 of record DATHUM010000013.1, read on the forward strand.
TGGACCGGACGCCGGATCGCCAGCGGAGCAGTGTCCGGACCCTCTTGGCTGCCCGACTCCGTCGTGTAGGTGCCGCCCAGCTTGAACGCCCAGAGCGAGTCGCCCTCGGTCACCGAGCCTCCGTAGGGATTCGTGGACCCGGCGGCGAAGACCGCGACGTACTGCTCGCCGTCGACCAGGTAGGTGATGGGCGCCGCGGCGATGCCCGACCCGGTCTGGAACTCCCACAGCTCGCCGCCCGTGGCCGCGTCCATGGCGAGCACGCGGCCGTCGATCTGGCCGACGAACAACAGGTCGCTCGCCGTCGTGAGCGGACCCTGACCATGGGACATGTCGGTGCCCAGATGATTCGTCCAGACGACCTCCCCGGTCGAGGCGTCGTAGGCCAGGATGCCGCCGGTCTGGTACTGGCCGATGGCGCGCTGGCCGTTGGCGGCAGCGCCGTTCCAATGCGCTACCGGGTTGGTGCCGTAAGGGAAGTAGACCAGGTTCGTACTGTGGCTGTACGAATGGTTCGACCAGTCACCGCCACCATTCTGGCTGGTTGTGGACAGGATGGGCAGATCCCACTGCGGGTCGTACATGCAGCCCATCCGGTGGTCCGACGGGTACCCGTCCGGATACGTCAGGAATGGCTCGTCCGCAGCGACGTAGCTGTCCGGGTTGAAGACGAGATTCCCGTCCTCGTCGGGTTGATAGCCGTT
>DATHUM010000014.1:0-2448 GCA_035462225.1 Jiangellaceae bacterium
TGGTCCATAGCGTGTCGCCTTGACACGCTGATCTCAACCCTCACACTGCGAACTGCCGTACATCTCAGGATCACGGCTCGGAGTCGCGTGCCCTTCCTGTCCAGAAGCGTGTTCGCAAACCTCGCGGGAGACGCAACACCGGAATGTGGCACCGGGCAACGCGATCGCTGTTGCGAGCCAACCGTGGGCTTCGTTTCGCTCAAACCGATGCGAACATGACGGTTCTCGATCTTTCGTCCGGCCCACTATCGAGCCGCCGACGCGCTAGAAATCGGAAGCCAGCACCGCTGACATCGCCGCGAGAGCGCCGGGCACCACTCGGTAGTAGACCCACGTTCCGCGCCGCTCAGCGGTGACCAAACCCGCTTCGCGCAGCTTGCGCAGGTGATGACTGACCGTCGGTTGCGAGACTCCGACGTCGTCGATGTCGCAGACACATACTTCGCCGGGACCGAAGGAGGCGATCTTGGAGAACAGTCGCAGCCGGACCGGATCGGCCAGCGCTTTGAACCGCGCAGATAGCATCTCAGCATCGCCGGCACTGAGCTCGGCGCTCGCAAGCGGGGCGCAGCACACCTCGGCGACCGGCGCGGGCGCCTGGTCGGCCAAACTCAGATTCGACATGCGTCTATATTGACATCTGTCAATGCGAGATGCAAAGCTGTCGCCCAACATAGACGTTTGTCGAATCAGGAGTTGGCATGACCCAGGAACACCCCGTTGTCGTGATCGGCGCGGGACCGATCGGGCTGGCCGCCGCCGCCGAGCTCGTCGATCGCGGCCTCGACCCCGTCGTCCTCGAAGCCGGGCCGCGACCCGCCGCAGCGGTCCGCGACTGGAGCCACGTCCGGCTGTTCTCGACCTGGTCGGAGCTGGTGTCTCCAGCAGCCGCCCGCTTACTGGAGCCCACGGGGTGGCGCCGGCCCGACGGCTCGCGCTACCCGCTCGGAGGAGACTGGGCTAGCGAGTACCTCGACCCTCTTGCCGCTGTCTTGGGCGATCGCATCAGGTTGGACACCCGCGTAATCGGGGTGGCCAAACGTGGCCGCGACAAGGTGGTCGATTCCGGGCGCGAAAGCCAGCCGTTCACGGTTCACGCCCTCGACGCCACCGGCTCGGAGGTGCGAATCACGGCACGCGCAGTCATCGACGCATCGGGAACGTGGGCGACACCTAACCCGCTCGGCGGGGACGGTTACCCAGCGGCCGGCGAGCGGGCCGCGTCCGACCGCATCAGCTACCGCATCCCGGACTTGCGCCTGCCGGACGTCCGAGCCCGGTACGCAGGTAAGCGGGTCGCGGTAATAGGCGCCGGGCACTCTGCGTTGACCGCACTTGTGGAGCTGGTGGCCATTGCCGAGAGCGGCACGCACGTGACCTGGGTGCTCCGGCGAGGCGAGATCGGCGACGCCTTCGGGGGCGGAGAGGCTGACCAGCTGCCTGCCCGCGGTGCGCTCGGTCGGCGGGCGGAGGCCGCAGTGCGGCAAGGACATGTCGACGTGGTGACCGGATTCCGTACCCAGGAGATCGACAAGGGCGCCGACGAGCGGCTCGTCTTGGTCGGCGAGGACGGCCGGAGGCTGCCCGAAGTGGACGAGATCATCGGCCTGACCGGGTTCCGTCCAGACCTGTCGTTCCTCTCTGAGGTACGGCTCGCGCTCGATGTCCGCCTGCAGGCACCCGTCGAACTGGCGCCGCTCATCGACCCGAACATCCACTCGTGCGGCACCGTCTACCCACACGGCGTGAACGAGCTCTCCCATCCGGAGAAGGGCCTGTACCTGGTCGGCATGAAGAGCTACGGCCGAGCGCCGACATTCCTCGCGTTGACCGGCTATGAGCAGGTGCGCAGCGTGGTAGCCGCGATCGCCGGTGACAGGGACGCCGCCGAACGCGTCGAGCTGACCCTTCCCCAATCGGGCGTGTGCGGGGGCGCCGGGCTGTTCGACGAGCCCGACTCGACCCAGGCGGCGGGAGGGTGCTGCGGACCGGCCGAACCGACTGTCCTCCAGATCGGCGGCACGATCCCCACCTGAGGCGTTGGGCCTCGCGCGGCATCATGTGGTCGCCGCTCTCGGGCTGACCCAGATCGTCAGCTGGGGTGTGCTGTACTACGCCTTCCCTGTGCTGGCCGGGTTGATCAGCGAGGACACCGGCTGGTCGGTACAGCGAGTGAACGGTGCCTTCACCCTCGGTCTGGTCACCGCGGCGCTTGCTGGAATACCGGCAGGCCGGGTGCTCGACCGGCGCGGCCCGTGGGCGGTCATGAGCGCCGGGTCGGTGCTTGCAGCGCTGTCGACAGCCGCGATCGCCCTGTCGCCGAGCGCCGGCTGGTTCACCGGGGCATGGGTAGCGGCGGGCGTGGCCATGGCGGGCGTGCTCTACCTGCCGGCGTTCGCCGCGGTCACTCGGTGGTTCAGCGGCGAGACACGAATTCGAACGCTGACC
>DATHUM010000015.1:0-6686 GCA_035462225.1 Jiangellaceae bacterium
ATCGCTCTCGGCGACGCGCTCGAGACCGTCCGGACTGCCACTGGCCAGGAAGCTGAGCGCGCCGGCGATCAGTGCCGTTGCCAGCGCACCGCCGGCCAGAGCGGCGCGCAGGCCGACCCTGGCGCCGGCCGAGGTACCTGCTCGGCCGGTGCGTGCCGCGCTCGGCGTCGCGTTGATCAGGGTGCCGTCGGCCTGCCTCAGCGCAAGCACCGGCCGCAGGTCGCGCGCCGCGTAGACGAGGTCTGGACGCACTGCCACAACGGCACTGACCGTCAGGCCGGTGATGACCGCCTCACCGATGCCGATCAACAGGTGCCAGCCGAGCATCGTGCCCAGCAGCGGGCCGAACGGCAGGCTCGCCTGACCGCCGGCCGCGAACAGCAGCACGAACACGGTGGCGGCGGCGGGAACCGACACGAAGGCGGCGACAGCGGCGGCCGGAACGACCGCTGACGACCGCTTCGGCGACACGGCGAGCATGGCCCTGGTGACGAGCCAGCCGACCGCCACGGTCGTGAAGCCGATGAGCGTGATGTTGGTGCCAAGTGCGGTCAAGCCGCCGTCGGCGAACAGCAGCGACTGGATCATCAGGACCACCGACAGTACGAGCACCGCCGTCCACGGCCCGACCAGAACGGCGGCGAGCGCGCCACCGATCAGGTGACCGCTGGTGCCCACTCCGACCGGAAAGTTGATCATTTGGCCGGCGAACACGAAGGCCGCCGTCAACCCGGCCAGCGGCGCGCTCCGCTCATCCAGCTCGTCCTGAGCCTTGCGCAGCGCGACAGCGATTCCGGCAGCGGCGACGACACCGGTGGCCACGGATGTCTGAGCGTCCAGGAACCCGTCCGGCACGTGCATGTCGAGGCCTTTCGTTCGGTCGCTGTCTGCTCTTTAGGGCGGAATCGCGACCGGCTCGGGGCACCGCAGGCGGCCGCGATAGGGCGTTGCCCACGGCAGAGTCTAATTGCAAGTTCTTTGCAATAACCAGAACCTCGCGGGCGCGAGGCCACGGTACGGTATGCCCGTGACTCGACTCTCCCCTGGCGATGTTGCGCCTGATTTCACGCTGCCCGACGCCGACGGCAACCCGGTGACCCTGTCCTCCTATCGCGGCAAGCGAACCATCTTGTACTTCTATCCGGCGGCCATGACCCCAGGCTGCACCACGCAAGCCTGTGACTTCCGCGACAGTCTCTCCGCCCTGAACGCGGCCGGCGTGTCCGTGCTCGGCGTTTCCCCCGACTCCCCCGAGCGCCTGGCCGAGTTCAAGAAGCGAGACGGGCTGACGTTCCCGTTGCTGGCCGATGAGGACCGGACCGTACTACTCACCTACGGCGCGTATGGCGAGAAGAAGCTCTACGGCAAGGTGGTCGAGGGCGTCATCAGGTCGACGTTCGTGATCGGACCGGACGGCACCATCGATAAGGCGATGTACAACGTCAAGGCCACCGGCCACGTCGCCAAACTTCGCCGCGACCTCGGCATCGACTAAGAGTACGGCCCTTTGAGGGTGTGTGTCCTGGTCCGGTGGCCCGGTTCAGTGCCGTCTTGTCGAGGGAAATCGTTCCTTGCTGATCGAACCGTCGCCAGAAGCGCGCAATCAGCATGATCACCGACGGTTTGATCAGCAAGGAACGATTTCCCTCGGGTGGTTAGCGCTTTCCACGACCGTGCCAAGCCGCGGATATGGCGTACCATGACTCGAGCCTCGCGGGAGTGGCGGAATCAGGTAGACGCGCCAGGTTTAGGTCCTGGTGTCCCTTTGGATGTGCGGGTTCGAATCCCGCCTCCCGCACCGGGTCTTCAGTCGGTGAGCTCGTCCAGCGCGGCAAGGTCGGCGGCAGTGGGCTGCCAGCCGAGAGCGGCCACGTTGGCGGCCACCTGCTCCGGCCTGGTGGCCCCTGCGATCACTGATGCGACCGCCGGCTGGGCGGCAAGGCCTCCGATCGCGATATCCAGGATTCCCACGCCTTGCTCGGCCGCGAATCGCTCCAGTGCCTCGATGCGGTCGAAATCGGCCGCCTCGAGCAACGCCGGCCGGGCCGAGAGCCGGGTACCCGCCGGCGCCGGCTCGTCGCGGCGGTACTTGCCGGACAGCAATCCGTACTCCAGCGGGTAATACGGCAGAACTCCCACTCCGAAGTGCTCGCAGGCGGGGATGAGCTCGTCCTCGGCCGTTCTGTCGTACAGGGAGTACTTGTTCTGAGCGCTGATGAACCGCTGGAACCCGGACGACCGGGCCACCCAATCGGCGTCCACCACCTGCCAGCCGTCGAAGTTCGACGATCCGATGTAGCGGACCTTGCCTTCGGTGATCAGCTCGTCCAGCGCGGCAATAGTCTCCTCGATCGGTGTCAGCGCATCCGGGAAGTGGATCTGGTAGAGGTCGATCCAGTCCGTGTCCAGGCGCCGCAGGCTGGCCTCGATCGCCCTCCTGATGTAGCGCCGCGAGCCGCGGGCACCCCAGTCCGGCCCGTTCGCACCCTTCATGTCGCCGCCGAACTTGGTTGCCACGACGACCTGGTCACGGCGGGTGCCAAGAGCCGCGCCGAGCAGTTCCTCGCTCTGGCCATGACCGTAGATGTCGGCGGTGTCGAACAGGGTTATGCCGTGTTCGAGCGCCGTGTCGACCACCAGATCGGTGGTTTCGGCCTCGATGCGGGTGCCGAACGCATTGCAGCCCAGGCCGACGGCGGAGACGATCAGCCCGGACTCACCCAGCGGACGGTAGGTCATCTCAGCCATGACCTCGACCCTAACCGTCGATCGTCACCGACACCCGGTGCCACCCGGTCGCACCGTCCGGTGCGGGCGGGCGCTGCGCTTCGGTCTGCACCTCACCGTCGGAAGTGATCGCCCGAACGTCGAGGTCATGTCGCCCCTCGTCCGCGTCCCACTGCCACACCCACTGCCGCCAGGTGTCCGTGCTCGGCACCGCGCCGAGTTCCGCCCGCTGCCACGGCCCGCCGTCGACCCGTACCTCGACGGCCTCGATGCCACGATGCTGCGCCCAGGCGACGCCCGCCACCGCGACCTGCCCCGACCGCACCGTCGCGCCGCTGCGCGGCACGTCGATCCGGGACGAGACCTTGACCGGGCCGCGCTCGGACCAACCTCGGGACGTCCAGTAGGCCGTGATCTCGTCGAACCGGCTGACCTCGAGATCCACGACCCACTTGGTGGCGCTGACGTAGCCGTACAGGCCGGGGACGACCATCCGGACGGGAAACCCGTGCTCGACCGGCAGCGGCTCGCCGTTCATCGCGACCGCGAACAGCGAATCGCGCCCATCGGTGAGCACGTCCAGTGGCGTGCCGCAAGTCCACCCGTCGTGGGACGTCGACAGGACCGCGTCGGCGTCCGGGTGCGGGCCCGCGAGTCCGAGGACGTCCGACACCCGAACGCCGGTCCACAGCGCGTTGCCGATCAGGCTCCCGCCGACGGAGTTCGACACACAACAGAGCGTCACCCAGCGGTCGACAAGCCCGAGCGCCACCAGGTCGTCGAAGTCCAACACGACCTCATCGTCGACCATGCCGTGCACCCGGAGCCGCCAGTCGTCGGGTTGGATCAGTGGAACCGACAGGGCGGTATCGATCCGGTAGAACTCGTCGTTGGGTGTCAGCCACGGCTCACCGCCGTCGATTCCGAGATCGGCGCCCGGTGCCGGTTCGGCCGTTGGCAGCGGCCTGGGCAGCGCGATGTCAACGTCGGTACGCGACGCCTCCACCGCGCGGCGCCGACCACCGAGCGCGCTACCCGCCGCGCCCGCGATGACGGCGGCGGCGGCGGTGACGCCGGCGGCGCGCAGGAACGTTCGCCGGTCGGCTCGACCGCCGGATGCGGGCTCGATTGCAGTGGCGTCGGTGGCCTCGGCTTCGACCGCCCGATTGACCAGCGCGGGTAAGGCCAGGGCCGCAACACCGGCGCCCACGACAACCGGCAGCAGGTCGTACGTGACGGCGTCCGGTCGGCTGCGCACGGCAAGTGCGGCCACCACACCAAGCGCGGCGGCGGCCAGCATCCCGGCGCCACGGTGACGCGCGGCCAGCACTCCGATCGCTGCGGAAAGCACCGTCAGCACGACGACCACGCCACCGATCAGCACTGCCTTGTCGGCGGTACCGAAGGTGTCGATCGCCCACTCGGTCAGCCAGGTCGGCGACAGCTCGATGACGACCTCGCCGACGGCGAGCACTGGTGTGATGCCGCGGTTGAGCAACCCAGACACCAACTCGGCGACGCCGAGGCCCAACCCGGCCGCGAGGACTCCGGCCAGTGCCGCTGGCCACATGCGCGAAAGTCGGCTCACGATCCCATCGTGCGTTGCAGGGCACGAGTTGAACAGCGATCCCGGCGAACGTCACCGGATCGTCAGGTTCGGGTCAGGGCGATCCGAGCGCCCGCAGGTGGCCGGCGAGAGCGGTGAACGCCCGGCCGCGATGGCTTATCGCGTCCTTCTCGGCGGGAGGCATCTGCGCCGTGGTGCGCGATTCGCCGTCCGGTACGAAGATCGGGTCGTAGCCGAACCCGCCAGTGCCTCGGGGTTCGTGAACGATCCGGCCGACGACCCGGCCCTCCTCCACGACCTCCAGTCCATCCGGCCGGGCCAGCGCCGCGACGCACACGAAGGACGCACCGCGACGGGTATCCGGCACGTCGGCGAGTTGAGCGAGCAGCAGCCGGAGGTTTGCCTCGTCGTCGCCGTGGCGGCCCGACCAGCGTGCCGAGAACACCCCGGGCCTGCCGTTGAGCGCGTCGACGCTGATGCCCGACTCGGCGGCGACCGCCGGCAAGCCGGTCGCCGCGGCCACCGCGTGTGCTTTGAGCAGGGCGTTCTCGGCGAACGTGAGACCGGTCTCGGGGACGTCGTCGACGCCCTGGAATTCCGAGACCGGCACGAGATCGACCGGGGCGCCCGCCCGCTCGAGAATGCGCTGGATCTCCGCGACCTTGTGCTGGTTGCGGGTGGCCAGCACGACTCGTGGACCCGCCGGCATCAGGCCAAGGCCGCCTGCTGTAGGGCGGTCAGCTCGGCACAGCCGGCCTCGGCCAGACCTAGCAGTGCATCGAGCTCCTTACGGTCGAACGGCGCACCCTCGGCCGTACCCTGCACCTCGATGAATGCGCCGCTGCCGGTCATGACGACGTTCATGTCGGTCTCCGCGCGGACGTCCTCTTCGTAGCACAGGTCGAGGCGGGGCTCGCCGTCGATGACGCCGACCGATACTGCCGAGACGGAGTCGCGCAGCGACGACGTCGAGGTGAGCAGCCCGCGCTTGATCATCCACCCGACGGCATCGACAAGCGCCACGTACGCACCGGTGATCGCCGCCGTGCGGGTGCCGCCGTCGGCCTGCAGGACGTCGCAGTCGACCACGATCGTGTTCTCACCGAGCGCGGACGTGTCGATGACACCACGCAGGGATCTGCCGACGAGGCGGGAGATCTCGTGCGTACGCCCGCCGATGCGGCCCTTGACCGATTCACGATCGGAGCGGGTGTTCGTCGAGCGCGGCAACATGGCGTACTCGGCCGTGATCCAGCCTTCACCCGAACCCTTGCGCCACCGCGGGACGCCTTCGGTGACCGAGGCCGCGCACAGCACTCTCGTGCTGCCGAACGTCACGAGCACGGAGCCTTCGGCATGGTCCAGCCAGCCACGCTGGAATGTGACAGGACGGAGCTGGTCGGGCAGGCGCCCGTCGGGTCGGGTCATGCAGGGAAGGTTATCTGCCGGCACTGACGAGCGCGCCGGCTCCCGCCACGACACCGGATCAGATCTCGACGATCGCACCAGAGCGCGCAAGCGCTATCGGGCCCTCGAACGCGCTCCGTGCCTCTGCCAGGGCGCGGTCGGGGTCTCCCCACGGCAGGATGTGAGTCAGCATCAGTTGGCGGGCGTTGGCGGCAGCCGCGTGTTCACCCGCTTCGCGCCCCGTCAGGTGATGCCCGGAAGGGTTGGCGTCGCCCTCTGTGAAGGCCGCCTCGCACAGCAGCAGGTCGGCGTCCTTGGCGAGCTCAACCAGGGCCTGCGTGGCGGCGGTGTCGCCGGAGTAGACCAGGACGCTGCCCTCGTGCTCGACACGCAAGGCGTACGCGGGTACGGGATGGACGACCCGCGCCGCGGTCACGCGCACGTCGCCGATCACGAACGGCTCGTCGGGGTAGGTATTGAAGTCAAACTCGTTGGTCATGCCCGGGTCGTCGGGAAGGCCGTACGCGCGGGCCATGCGTTCGGCCGTGCCCGCTGGTCCCCATATCGCGATCTTGCTTCCGTCGCACCACGGGCTGTAGCGAACGGCGACGTAATAGCCGCACAGATCCATGCAGTGATCGGGGTGAAGGTGGCTCAACAGCACGGCGTCGACCGTGTTCAGGCCGATCCGGCGTTGCAGCGGCCCTAGTGCACCGCTGCCCAGATCCAGCACGAGCGTCGTGTCGCCCGCCTCGACGAGGTAACACGACGCGGGCGACTCCGGGCCGGGCAGAGACCCGGTGCATCCCACCACCGTGAGCCTCACCGGCCCACATCCTCGGTCAGCAGCATGTCGTCCACGTCGGCCGCCACGACCGCCCGGAATCCGAGCGTGTCTTCGACCGATTCGATCTGAGGGCCGAGGAACCGGCGGCCGACTTCCCCGAACGGCCGCGGGTCGCCGGTCGCGCGGAAGCGGTGGGTC
>DATHUM010000016.1:0-3799 GCA_035462225.1 Jiangellaceae bacterium
CGGGCCGATGATGTCGACGAACTCGGCGACCGAACCGGGCCACCCGTGCGTGAGGATGAGTGGCATCGCACCCGGCTCGCCCGAGCGGACATGCAGGAAGTGGATCTGCTGGCCGTCGATCGGGGTGATGAACTGGGGAAACTCGTTGAGCCGGGCCTCCCAGGCACGCCAGTCGTAGTCGACCCTCCAGTATTCGGCCAGTTCCTTCAGATACCCGACGGGTACACCGCGGGACCATCCGACCCCCGGCAGCTCGGCTGGCCAGCGAGCCCGGCTCAGCCGTTTCCGAAGATCGTCGAGATCGTGCTCAGGGACGGCGATGCGAAAGTCACGCAGTTCACTCATTGGCTTCAACCTTCGCAAATCGCAGCGGAATGGCAGCATTGCCGTCCGGTGAAGCGATCGTCTCGGCAACGCTCATCTTGGCATCCCGCGCACAGTCCCGCCCGCCACGGCGGTCTCGCTCTACGCCGCGCCCTACCACGCCGCTGTGGTGGATCGGCTAACCAGTGGTCGGTTCGCGGTCCTCGCGCAGCGGCCCGGCGACCCGGTAGCGGGCGCAGGTGAAGGCGCCGTTGCGGTGTGCCTCCATTAGTTCCAGGTCGAGCCGGCGCGGCAGCAACGGGCGGCCGGCGCCGAGCAGCACGGGTGCGACATAGGTGATCACCTCGTCGAGCAAGCCGGCGTCCGCGAACTGACCGGCCAGGTCGCCACCACCTACCACCCACAGGTCCTTACCCGCCGCCGCCTCGACCATGGCGTCGTACACCGCGCGGACGTCACCCGACGCGAATCGCAAGTCGGCGCCCTCGACCGGCTTCAGGTCGCGGCCGGTCATGACCCAGACCGGAATCGAGTAGGGCCACGGGTCGCCGGCCTCTTCCACGACCCGGTCCTCATTGTCCAGGAGCCACTCGTACGTCGTCGAGCCCATCACCATCGCGCCGATGCCTGCGAAGAACTCGTCGTAGTTGAGCGGCCCGACCTGGTCCTGCGCCTGCCGGAAGAGCCAGTCGAGCGAGTCGTCGGGATCGGCGATGAAGCCGTCGAGGGTGGTCGCGGTGTAGTACGTCAGCTTGGTCATGAGGTCTCCTCACCGCGCTTCGCGCGGAGCCAGTTTATGGGGTCGCCGTCACCGGCGTTGGCACCGGCCGCCCGCAGCAGGTTCCGGGCAAGCTGGCGGCGGTGGGCGGCGTAGGTCAGTACGTGCGCGACCACACTGCTCATCACGAAGCTCTCCGGCGGGTCGCAGAGCGCGTCGATGAGCCGGTCATCCCAGGCGCCGCGGCTCTCGATGTCGCGGACCGTCGCCAGCCAGCGCGGCGCAACCGCGTCGTGGCGGTCGAGCAGCCCGGCCGCGTCGGCCTGCTCATCACGCGGCGGGAAATCGGTGCCCTCGATAGCAGCCAGCCAGACCTCCTTGGTGAAGACGTGGTGCTCCAGCACATCGGCGATCGACCGCTCCTCGCCCTCCCAGCTGGTGACCGTATTGCCCGGCAACCGCGGTCGGCGGAATTCCTCGTCCGGCACGCCCTTCGCGAGCTCCAGCAGCCGGCGGGTGTCGTCGAGGTCGTGCTCGACAAGCTGTTCGGTGAGTGGATTCATCGTGCGCTCCGCGGTGTGCACCCATAGCGACATGGGTGGATGAAAGTGGATACCGTTCGGCGCCGGCAGCCAGTGGCTCACCGGGGTCGTGCTCGGCGGGTGCCCGAACGCCCTCGTGAACGCCCGGCTGAAGCCCTCGACCGACTCGTATCCGGCCTCCCAAGCTGCGTCCGTCACCGATGTGCCGTTGCGCAGCCGCCACGCGGCCCGCTCCAGCATGACGCGGCGTCGCATCGCCACCGGCGGCTCTCCGGTACCGCGGGAGAGCAGATGGCTGAAGTGGTAGGCGGACGTAAAGGCGTCACCCGCCATGTCGCCGAGCGACCGGTTGCCCTCGTCGAGTACGGCGTCGAGCAACTTGCGCAGCCGATCTCGGTTGGTCATATGGCCAGTCTGCCCGGTACGGTGAGGCGGCGCTTGACCGTTCTTGTGCATCTCGCTCAGGGGAGTCAGCAGCCGTCGCAACGATGCGTCGAACCGCCGTAGCAGCTCTCCCGCGCGACGGCCGCCCGCCGGGGCGGGTGGGTACCGCGTCAGGACGCTGATCCGCGAGTGGCGTGGTCAGCCGAACACCTCACGCCACAGCGGCGATGATCAGGGCCGCGCCGACCCCGACGTCGACAACGCAGCAGAACTCCGACCAGGGCCGGTTCACGATCTTGTCCGCCTTGAAATGGTATGCGTCCCATGCGCCGTGCGCCAGGATGCCGGCACCGGCCAACGCAACACCGAGCCGCGGCTCGACGGCCGCGCACACCAGCGTGATCGCACCGAAGCCGAGCATGCCGGCAGTCTGGACCGAGAACGTGCCGGCGTCGGTGTATCGGCGCCTGGCCACCGCCCACAACCACAGAACCACCAGCACGACCGTCATGCCGACCGCTGGGTCGACGTCCCACCCGCCGGACCGCTGCAGGAGATGAAAAAGCGACACCACGGCGCTCAACGCGACGAAGGCCAACCACGCCGTCCACGGCCGGCCGATCGCGTATGCAACCAGGTAAATTCCGGCCATCGTGGCAAGGGCCGGGCCGAACAACTCCGCCTCGCGATCAACCAGTGCGATCGTCATGATCGCGCCGGCGATGACGACCAGGGCCAACGCCGTCGGCCAGCGATCGACCAGTCCCTTCCGCTGCGGCAGGGCCGTTTCCGTCACGCATTGCACGCTAGGCCGTCCGCTGCACCGACCGGATCAGTGAAATCACCGGTGTCGGACGCTGCCGGCTGAGCACGAAGGCCAGCCGACACACGCTCGGGCTTGGTCGACCCCCGACATGAGCTCTCCGGGAATGTTCTCAGGTCCCCCACCGTTGAGATAAATGCAAACGCATGAACTTGCCCGCCGTTACGGCGGGAAACTGGAGGAATTATGCAGTTCGGTGTGTTTTCCGTCAGCGACATTACGCGCGATCCCGTCTCGGACGTCACGCCCAGCGAGGCAGAGCGGATCGAAGCGATCGTCAAGATCGCGGTCAAGGCTGAAGAGGTCGGCCTGGACGTGTTCGCCATCGGCGAGCACCACAACCCGCCGTTCTTCTCCTCCTCGCCGACGACGCTGCTGGCCCACCTTGCGGCACTCACCGAGCGGATCATCTTCTCGACGGCGACCACGCTGATCACCACGAACGACCCGGTCCGCATCGCCGAGGAGTACGCGATGCTCCAGCACTTGTCCAGGGGCCGGGTGGACCTCATGCTCGGCCGCGGGAATACCGCTCCGGTCTACCCGTGGTTCGGCAAGGACATCCGCAACGGCCTGGCGCTTGCGCTGGAGAACTACAACCTGCTGCACCGATTGTGGCGCGAGGACGTCGTCGACTGGGAAGGCCAGTTCCGCACGCCGCTGCAGGGCTTCACCTCGATCCCCCGCCCGCTGGACGACGTACCGCCGTTCGTGTGGCACGGCTCGATCCGGACGCCAGAGATCGCCGAACAGGCCGCGTTCTACGGCAACGGCTTCTTCGCCAACCACATCTTCTGGCCGACCTCGCACTCGCTGCGCCTGATCGAGTTCTACCGCCGGCGCTTCGAGCACTACGGGCACGGCACCCGCAAGCAGGCGATCGTCGGACTCGGTGGCCAGGCCTACATCGCCCGGCGCTCGCAGGACGCCTACAAGGAGTTCCGTCCCTACTTCGACAAGGCCCCCGTCTACGGCAACGGCCCGTCGCTGGAGGACTTCAGCGAGATG
>DATHUM010000017.1:0-6141 GCA_035462225.1 Jiangellaceae bacterium
AGAGCAACAAGCGGAGGACTTCGTCGCGCTGGCCCGAGTAGCGAACCAGAATGGCGACAACTACGTCCTTATGACGATCATGTTCGCCCTGGTCTTGCTGTTCGCCGGGATCAGCACCAACCTTGACAACCCACGGGCCCAGCAGCTGTTGGTGGTCGCCGCCGTGATCGTCTTCGTGATCGGCGCTGTCATCGTGGCCACTTTCCCGAAGGAGATCTAGCCGCAGCAGGTCGGATGCCGTCGGATGCCTCAGGGCCTGGTGCCGGGGTACGGCGGTTGCTCCGGAGGCCGGGTCGCTCGGTGGCGGGACGCCGTCCGCACCGCACTTCTGGCCACACCTGAAATCAGGGTCCCGATGGCGATGCCCAGTACCAGGTTGATCAGCGCCGTCGCGATCTTCGACGCTGTCGACGCGTCCGCAGTAAAAGGCATGATGGTTGCGACAAGTGTCACCAGCCCGATGATCCAGCCGAAGAACCGCATCGGACGCGGCGTGGTCACGACCAGAACATGGACAAGTCCGGTTGCAACCAGAGCGGCCGCCGCGGCCGCCGCCGCATACCACCCCGTGTCGGCGTCGCCCCACACGCCCTCGTCCTCCGCTGCAAGCACGGGGACGTCGAACAATCCACGCGCGATCGCAATGCCGGCAACCGCGATGAGCGCCGCGACCAGCGCCGTGGCCGCGCCGCCGGCCCACAGCCGTTTGGCATCGACGCTGGGACGCGTCTCTCCGCCAGGTGTGCCATAGTCCATAACAGGTGCCCCCTGACGTGGTCGTGCGGACTCACTCTCTACGACCGTAACGAGGTGGGCAGCGTCCTGAATCATCCTAGATGGGTGAACTCGGTGAACTCGGCTTCACAGCCGCCCCGGCCACCGGACTGGCTCACCACACCGCACCACAGATCGCCCTGGTCGGGTGAAGGCCAGGCTTTCTGGTCGTACCAAGATGAACCTTGTCGGGGCCGACGATCACGTTGAGGAGGCAGCAGTGTCCACACCTGCGCCAGAAGCCGCGAGGCATTCGCCCAAGAACATGGTTCAGGTGCCGGCCGGCCGCTTCATGATGGGAAGCAGGGATTTCTACCCGGAGGAGCGTCCCATCCGCGAGGTGGAGGTCGGCGGGTTCTGGTTGGACGAACACCCGGTGACCAACGCGGAGTTCCGCCGGTTCGTGAAGAGCACCGGGCACGTCACCATAGCCGAACAAGCTCCCGACCCGGCCGACTTCCCGGGAGCCGACCCGGCTGATCTTGTGCCCGGCTCTCAAGTCTTCACCGCAAGCTCCGGACCCGTGCCGCTGGACGACTGGACCCGCTGGTGGCGCTGGGTGCCCGGGGCGGACTGGCGACACCCGCTAGGGCCGGACTCGAAGTTGGACGGCCGCGACCGGCACCCCGTCGTGCACATCGGCTACGAGGACGCCCTGGCTTACGCACGATGGGCCGGAAAAGACCTGGCGACCGAGGCTGAGTGGGAGTACGCGGCGCGCGGCGGACTGGACGGAGCCACCTACTCGTGGGGAGATGAGTTCATGCCGCGCGGAAAGGTGATGGCCAACACCTGGCACGGCCGATTCCCATGGGAGAACCTGCGCCCGCACGGGTTCGACCGCACATCGCCGATCGGCAGGTTCCCCCCCAATGGGTACGGCCTGTACGACGTCGCCGGCAATGTATGGGAGTGGACCCGCTCGACCTGGACGAGCACGCACGCCGGACCAGTCGACACCACGCCAGCGTGCTGTGGACCCGGCCACGAGCACGTGGGCGAGGAAGACCGCAGGGTGATCAAGGGCGGCTCGCACCTGTGCGCCCCGTCGTACTGCCACCGTTACCGGCCCGCCGCTCGACAGGGCCACGCCGTGCGCAGCACCACGAGCCATCTCGGCTTCCGCTGCGTGCTACGCCATCCGAGCTAGCGAGTCGCCAGCGAGCAGTTCATCCGGACGGGTGAGGCGACTTCCCCTCAGGGCATTTGCCAGGTGTGCGCTGGTGTGCCGGAGCCGATGCCCCGTTTTGAGACGCGATGTGAGCGGATGGCCAGGCCTGCTGCTTCGCATAGGGCCAAGGTGCTACGCCCCGGTCAGTTGGTCCACTGGACAAGCTGCCAGACGATACCGTTCGGGTCCGCGAACTGACAGAACCGCTCACCCCACGGTTCGGTCTCGGGACGGGTGAGGACCCGAGCGCCCGCACCGGCGATGCGGTCGAACTCGGCGTCGATGTCGTCGACGACCAGGGCGAGGAGCAGGCCCTGACCCGCGGATCCGGCAATCTCGGCCGGCTTGAACGTCGGCAGGCCAGTGGCGAGGAAGGTGACGTGGAACCCACCACTGGGGTGGTTGAGGGCCACGAACCCATCGTGGGACATCACCTCCACGAACCCGAAGTGTGCCTTCGCGAAGGCGGCGGACGCTTCGACGTCCGGCACATTCAAAGAGACAGCGGTGTCGGTGACGTTCATTCGTTCTCCCGTCGCTAAACTATATACAACGTACAACGTATTGAGAGTACCTGAGGAGGGCCTCGTTGGCCAAGTCGCTGATCGATCTGCTCTGGCGTGACCATCCAGCTGCCTCCGTCAGGGGCGCACGTGGTCCGCAGGCGCGCCGTTCGACCGATGAGGTGGTCTACAGCGCGATCGCGCTCGCGGATGCCGAAGGGCTCGACGCTGTGACGATCCGAGCAGTTGCCGAGTCGCTCTCGATGTCGCCCATGTCGGTGTACACCCACGTCAACAGCCGCGACGACTTGCTGGTCCTCATGGCCGACGCAGCCCACGCAAGCGCTTCACTTCCCCGTTTCGGCAAGACGTCCTGGCGGACCCGGGTCCGCCGCGTGGCGGAGTCGAACCTCGCCCTCATCCGCGCCCATCCGTGGCTGGCTCACCTCACCGACGACCGGGTGGTGCTCGGCCCCGGCACGATCGCGAAGTACGACCACGAACTCCACGCGTTCGACGGAACCGCACTCGGCGACCTCGATCGCGACGCCGCACTCACCTTCGTCATCGACTTCGCACGGTCGAGCGCGTCGGCGATGCTCCGGGCCGGCCAGCCAGGGGACTTCGCCGAGGTCTGGCAGGAGTCCGCCGACTCACTCGGGCGCTACGTCGGTGACTCCTATCCCCTTGCCCAACGAGTAGGCCGGGCAGCAGGCGAGCACATGGCCGCTGCGTATAGCGCCGAGCATGCGTGGGAGTTCGGCCTCCAGCGAGTGATCGCCGGCCTGTCCGCTCTCATCGACACGCCCGCCTAACCGACCGTCCGGACCACGCGTTCCGCGTCAAGCGCCCGAAAGGGACACTGAGATCGTGCAGAAGCGACGTCTCCTCCTGATCGGCGCCGCCGCGGCGCTGACGGTCGTCGCTCTCACGATCGCATTCCGGCTCGGGGCGTTCACCAGATCCGGCGAGGCACAGTCCCCCGCTGCCGGCAACGAGGCGCCGGCCATCGCCGACCCGCCGTCGGCTCGCATCGCCGTCGCCGGAGACACCGGGACCGGCGACGCCACCGCAAGAGCCACCGCCGAGCAGATGACTCGGCAGGCCGACAGGAATGGTCCCTACGACGCCCTTCTGCTCCTCGGCGACCTCGTCTACGCCGACGGCGACGCCGAACTCGTCGACGAGGCCGTGACCGAGCCCTTCGCCGATCTCCTGGACAACGGCACAGTGCTCGTACCCGTCCTCGGGAACCACGACTACCGAAGCAACGAGCAGGCGGACATCATGGCCGCGCTCGGCCACGAACGAAGCTGGTACGTCCAACGCATCGGACCGGTGCGCATCATCGTGCTCGACACGGAAAGGACCGATGACCCGCAGCAGACACAGTGGCTGCGCAAGACCCTCGCCACCCACGTCGAGCCCGGCACCTGGACCATCGTCGCCACACACCGGCCCGCTTACTCGGCCGGACAGCACGGCTCGGACGAGAACGTCCAGGCACAGTGGGCACCGCTGTTCGCCGAGTACGACGTTCCCCTGGTCATCTCCGGTCACGACCACGACTACCAACGATCAAAACCAATCGACGGGGTGACGTACCTCGTCTCGGGTGCCGGCGCCAATGTCCGCCCAACCGGACGCGCCGACTTCACCGCCGTCAGCGCGTCGACTCGGCATTACCTCGACATTGTCGTCTATGAGCAACGCATCTTCGTCCGTGCCATCGACCAATCAGGATCGCTCGTCGACACGTTCACGATCAGCCAGTGAACGCAGGGCAGGGTCGTAGCGGCAGCTGCTGCCCGTGATCACGCAGGCGTCGAGCTCTGCCCCGAGCGCAGGTGCCTGCTTGGCGATGTTGCCTATCGCCGTCCGGATGGCTCGCGTCACGTTGAGCCTGGCCCGTTCAGACTCCGACCCGAGCCGGCGCGGCCGGCCGCCCAGCCCGAAGGCCGCCGTGATCTCGTGGACGAGGGCGTCGCGTTCCTCGCGCAACCGGTCCAGGCGCTCCGGGTCGTGCCACGACTCCGCTTCGTCGATCTCATCCTCGAGCTCAGCGAGTCGTTTCCGGTACGCCGCCTCCGCCGTAGCGTCGATGACTGGGTCGGATCCGGTCGGGACGACCACGTCATCGGACGCACTCCGGACCCCGGGGTCCGCCACCAGCCGCACCGCCGGGATCTCGCGTCCCGGATTGCCCACGAGCTGAGCGAGGTAGCCGAGCCCGCGCGTGTCCGGGAGCCGCACCACGACCGCACCCCAGCGGACCGCCCAGACCGCACCCTCGCGCTCGATCGAGATCGAGTCCGAGGACCCAGGCCCGTCGTCCCAGTACGCGCCCGCCCGCCGGTGGGCGGCCGCTGCGGCCGTCAAGTGCTCGCGCGCCGCGTCGTGGCGACCGAGCAACGTCGCGAGCTCCGCCAGGGGACGGTGGACCGAGCCGGCGCAGGCCACGGCACCGGCGGCGACCGCGAACCGGTCGGCGTAGGGCAGTAGAGCGTCGCACAGCGGCCCGGCGGAGGCGGTGTCGGCGAACGCCACGCAGTTCTCGGCCATCAGGACCAGCGAGAAGACCCGCACCATGTCGTGGGCAAGATCCGGGACGAGCGCGACCAGGCCGTCGTAGGACCGGCGGGCGGCCTCGGTCTCTCCCCGCGCGAGAAGTATCTGCACGACAGTCGCCTCATGGACCATCCGCAACGGTGAGCGCTCGGCCAACTCGCGGACGATCTGCTCCATCCGCTCGGCCAGTTCTGGCTCGAGGCCGCGGCGCTTCCAGATGAGGAAGAGCGGGCACCACAGCACGGCGTCGGCGTCGGGCAGACCGCAGCGCCGGCCCAGCTCCCACGCCTCGATCGACAGCGCCTGTGCCTTGTCGAGGTGGCCTCGCACTATCGCCAGGGTGGCGCGCCGCGAAAGCGCGAGATGTCGGGCCGTCGGACGGCGGAGGTCGGTGCCAAGCCGTTCCAGTTCGGTCACAGCCCGGCTCGCGAGCTTGACGTCGCCGTTCTCCAGCGCGAACACCGCGCACCACCGGCGCCCGTCGACGGATTCGGGCACGAGCGCCTGGATGCGCTGTGCAGATTCGAGCGCTACCGGCGGCTCGTGCCGGCCCCACGCTGCGTACAGCCGGCCCGACAGAGCCGTCGCCACCGCGGCCGGGTCGTCGAGCTGGGCGGCCACCGACTCGGCCAGCGCGGCAGCGTGCTCGGCCGCAGCCTGGTCGCTGGTGGCCACGACGACGGCCAATCTGGCCAGCACCCGAGCCCGCAACGACGACAGCATCCCGCCCCAGGCGGCGTCGGCCCGTCGCAGCAGGGAGATCGCGGCTGAGTCGACCGCGTTGAATTGGAGGTGCTCGGAAGCCAGCAGGGCTGCCTGACTCAGCAGTTCGGCGTCTCCGAGTTGTTGGGCCAGCGCCGCCGCCAGGTCCGCCGTCTGGCGCACCTCCTGGAGACGGCCGGAGGCGATCAGGGCTGCTCCGAGCGAGATCAGCACCCCGCATCGCTCCTGGCTGCGATCGTGGCTCTGCATGACCACGTCGCTCGCCGAGGGCGGTGAAGGGCTCGGGACGCTGGGCCTGCCCGAGTCGAAGCTGCGGGAACTCGCCGCACGAGCCGGGTTCTCCGGGTTCAGGAGGGTGGAGATGGACAACCCGTTCAACTCACTATACGAGCTCAGCCGGTG
>DATHUM010000018.1:0-3952 GCA_035462225.1 Jiangellaceae bacterium
ATTATATTTCTTAAAGATCGCTAACCACGGCCGAGGCTGGCGTGTGCCGACCACCGGCCCTCGTCTCGGTTCAACCGGAGCGGCAGGCCGAACGTCGTGCTCAGGGACTCCTCGGTAAGCGTTTGCTCGAGCGGTCCAGCCGCCACGACGCGGCCGGCGCGCAGCAGGAGAACGTGGGTGAACCCCCGCGGGATCTCCTCGACGTGGTGCGTCACCAGCACCATGGCCGGCGACGCCGGGTCGGCGGCCAGTTCGCCGAGCGTGGCGACGAGCGTCTCGCGCCCGCCCAGGTCCAGTCCGGCGGCCGGCTCGTCCAGCAGCAGCAACTCCGGATCGGCCATCATCGCTCGCGCGATCTGCACCCGCTTGCGCTCGCCCTCGGACAGGGTGCCGAACGTGCGCTCGGCAAGCTCTACGACGCCGAGCCGGTGGAGCAGCCAGTTCGCGCGTTCCTCGTCGTAGGACTCATAGGCCTCGCGCCAGCGACCCACGATCGCGTACGACGCGGTCACCACTACGTCGCGCACGCGTTCGTCCCGGGGAATTCGGTCGGCCAGGGCGACGCTCGTCAACCCGATGCGCGGGCGCAGTTCGAACACGTCCACGGCCCCGAGCATCTCGCCGAGGATCGCCGCGTATCCCTCTGACGGGTGCAGGTTCGCGGCCGCGAGTTGCAGCAACGTCGTCTTGCCCGCGCCGTTCGGCCCGAGGATGACCCAACGATCGGAGTCGGCGACGGACCAGGTGACTCCCTGCAGGAGATAAGTGCCGGATCGCCGCACCGAGACGTCGGCCAGCTCGAGGACGTCGGTCATGGCACGCGACCTTACCCACTGCGCTCGCCGGTTCGCCGGGGCACCAGGCCGCCACGGCGGACGGCGGAGTTCCTTAGGCTTGACGAATCATGCTCTCGCTACCCCGATCGGTACGGCTAGCCGCCTGGGCGACGATGTGCTTCGCGGGTCGATGCGATCCGCACGAGGTGGCCGACCGCGTGCGCGGTGATGACGAACCGCACGAACTCGCAGGCGCGCCGTCGCTGGACTCGCTGAGTCAGGTGCTGCCGTTCTGGCAGCAGGCGGGGGCATATGCCGTCTCGGCCGCACTCCCCCGGCCCGGCGACCCGCACGGGCTGGGCGGACCGGCTCGGCTGACTGAATCGGCGGTAGCAGCCGGCGAGGCGGTCGTCGCCGTCGGAGCGCCGTATGCCCTGGTGCCGCGCGTGACGCCGTTCGGTCCTCCCGGCGACCAGGGGCACTTCGTGGAATGGGTGTGGCACGAGGCGGACCCCCCACCCGCGGGACCGAGCATCGCGCAGGCGGATCGGGAGCTGAACGAGGCGCTTCTCGCGGCCGGCCGGGTTCTGGCCGACCTCGATGTGCCGTCATGGCGTCCCGAGGTGGCCCAGCTGCTGGACGATGTGCGGGCGGGCCGCGCGTCGGCACCCCTTCCACACGGTTACTCGCAGGAAGCGCATGCCCTCGCGGCCCGGTCGGCGCGGCTCTGGACGATCGCCGAGTTCGCGCTGGCCGACGATGGCGGAGCGGTGACCGCGGCGGACGCGTCTACCCGGCGTGATGCGCTCCGCGATCTCGAACGGGCCGCCCGGCATGCCCTCGTCGCCGCGTGCAACGACCACCAGGTCACCTGATCGTCATCTCTGCCGCGATCAGGTGGGTCGATGCCGGTGCGACCTGCTGTGATGTCGGACGTTGCTCACCTGATCCGCTGTAAGTCGGCGCTGTCGCGACGATCAGGTGACCTTTGCACGCGTCGACCTGCGGTCAAGCCGACCGTTGGCCACCTGATCGTCGTACCGGCGACGATCAGGTGGCGGTCGGCAGGCAGTCCAGCCGGTGGACTTGAATCCCTTGACTCGACCGCCGGCGATTAGCCTGAAGCCGTCATGAGCTTGCGCGTATCCCGCACCGTCCTGGTGACCGTCACCGGCCGCGACCGGCCCGGCGTCACGGCCAGGTTGTTCGCTGCGATGTCCGAGCATGCCGTGGACGTGGTCGACATCGAGCAGGTCGTCGTGCGAGGACGGCTGATCCTGGGCATTCTCGTGACCGCGCCTGAGGCCGATGGCGCGTTCCGCGCCGCCGTGGACCAGGTGGCGCGCTCGCTGGACATGGACGTCGAGTTCGCGCCCGGATCTGGCGACCCGATCCGCAAGCCCGGGCGAACTCACGTGACGGTGCTCGGTCATCCGCTGCGGCCGGCTGCGATGGCGGCTGTGGCGGGCAGGATCGCCGCGCGCAAGGGCAACATCGACCGGATCGTTCGCCTGGCGTCCTACCCTGTGACCTCGATCGAGCTCGAAGTGTCCGGTGTCGACCCGGCGGTGTTGCGGGTCGAGCTCGCCGCCGAAGCCCTCAGCCACGGTTTCGACGTCGCCGTCCAGCCGTCCGGGCTGATTCGGCGGGCCAAGCGGCTCGTGGTGATGGACGTCGATTCCACTCTCGTGCAGGGCGAGGTCATCGAGATGCTCGCCGAACGCGCGGGAGTCCTGGACCAGGTGGCCAAGGTAACCGCCGAGGCCATGCGCGGCGAGCTGGATTTCGCCGAATCCCTGCGAACCCGCGTGCGCCTGCTCGCAGGGCTGCCCGCGAGCGCGGTCGACGAGGTACGTGCATCGGTGCGGCTGGCTCCCGGGGCACGCACAATGGTGCGCACCCTCAAGCGCCTCGACTACCGGTTGGGCATCGTCAGCGGCGGGTTCACCCAGGTAACCGATTATCTGGTCGAAGAACTCGGGCTCGACTACGCGGCGGCGAACACCCTGGAAGTGGTCGACGGCCTGCTGACCGGGGAACTCGCCGGGCCGGTACTGGACCGGTCCGGCAAGGCGGATGCGCTGCGCCGGTTCGCCGATGCCGCCGGTGTTCCGCTGTCCCAGACCGTCGCGGTCGGTGACGGCGCTAACGACCTGGACATGATCGCTCTGGCCGGACTCGGCATCGCCTTCAACGCTAAGCCGATCTTGCGGGAGGCCGCGGACACGGCGGTCAATGTGCCGTACCTGGACGCGGTGCTGTACCTGCTCGGCATCAGCCGGCAGGAGATCGAGGCGGCCGACGCGGCCGACGGGTACACCACGCCGGCGCCACCGCTCGATTGAGCTTTGCCGGCCCACCCCATGACCGCGAGGTGGGGCCGCCCACTAGTGCTGGGAACGTACCTACAGGCACGCGGGCATGGAGGTAAGTCGGGCCGCCTGCCGAACGTGATCGAACGTCAGCCGCGGGGAACGGTGGACGCGAGGAGGCGGGCTGTTCCGGGGTTGACCTCCGGCCAGCTCGTCCCGACGTCGTAGACCGCGACTGCGCTGGTCTTGAACTCCAGGGCGGCACTCGCCCGCTCGTCCAGAATGGCCGCCAGGCTGCCGATGCTCGGATTGTGCCCCACCAGCAACGCCACCTTGACCGCCGTGGGCAACTCGCGGACCGTGTCGAGCAGGTCGCCGGTGCTCGCGCCGTACACCGAATCGGTGATGAGCGGCGTCGGTGCTGGGTCGAGCTCGGCGGCGGCCAGCTCGAACGTCTCGCGGGCTCGCCGGGCGCTGGAAACCACGGCAAGTTCGGCGACGATCCCCTGCTCGCGCAGCCACCGCCCCACCGCGGGAGCGTCGCGGCGCCCGCGCTCGGACAGCGGACGGTCGTGGTCGGCCACGCCGTCGGGCCAGGCCGATTTCGCGTGGCGTACGATCACCAGCGTTTTGGTCATAGCCCGAGCCTAGGTGAGCTGCGGGTCCGGGTGGCCGGTTCCGCCGGGGCCGCCGGGAGCGATGCCACGGGCCATCGAGGGTTCAGAGCTCGCCCCTGGCCATCTTGATCAACCGATCCAGGATGTAGTCGGTCTCGCGCAGCCCGTCGTGTTCGTAGGCGTTGGTCTTCCATACCCGCAAGTCACGGACCGCGGCAGCGGTGTCCTCGGAGTAGCCCGCGGCGAC
>DATHUM010000019.1:0-11226 GCA_035462225.1 Jiangellaceae bacterium
GACATCCAGCATCATTCGCGCCGCCTGGTCGACGTTCGCGGTGACCACCATGTCCGCACCACTGACGGTCATGACCGCGCCCTCCACGGTGTCCCCGCGCTTGATTGCCACCTCGTCCACCCGCCGCGGCAGGCTCGTGACGTACACCACCTCGGCCGCCGGAAGCGGCGTCCCCGCGGAGGCCTGAGCCTCGCCGAGTTGGTTCTGCGCCTCGCCCAGCCGGGCCTTGGCATCGGCGACGCCCTGGCGCTGCGCGGACGTGTCCGGTCCCGCGAGCAGTTCCTTCAACTGCAACTCTGCGAGTTCGAGCTCATCCTCCGCGACGGCGATCTGCTCCTTGTCGCCGGTCTGCTCGGCCTCGGCCAGGCGGCGCTCGGCGGCATCGACCGCCTGCTCCGCCATGAGCTTCTCGGACCCGCTCGGCCCGGCGGACGCCTCACCGAGCGCCTGCTCGGCCATCCGAACCTCGTCCTGCGCGGCCTTGACCGCCTCCTGCGCCGCATCTACTGCGGCGGACGCCTCGGCATCGGCGGCCGGCGGTTCGTAGCCGGCGTCGCTGAACAGCTCACGAACCGCAGCGCCGGTCGCCGCCGTGTACTCGTCATCGACGGTGCCAGGGTCGTACCCCAACCGGTCCAAGGTCTGCTCCAACTGCTCCACGTCCGGGCCGCTCATGCCCGGACGCAGCGTCCGGTACATCGGCAGCTCACCCTGCAGCGCGATGACCGGCCGGCCGGCGACCTCCAGCGCAGCTTCACCTTCGACGAGCTCATCACCGACCTCCGGGACCTTCCCGGTGACGATCGGCGGCGCCTCCAACCCGGTCAGCTCCAGGTTGATCTCCACGGCCCCGGCGAACGACGCATCGCCCCGGGTCACGACCCTGCTCTCGAGCGTGCGGAACTCCACAGGAACGGTGATCGCCGTCGCATCCGGAGGTGCGGTCCGTGCCGCCGCATCGGCAGGAGAGGTCAACCGGCTACCCACCGCCAACCCGATAAGCAACGCGCCAACCGCCACCGCGGCGATGACCAGCAGAGTCTTCCTACGGTCGCGCATCAGCGCGCACTCCTAGTCATAACTCGTTCTCAGCCATCCAGTCCCGGTACCTCTCGAGTTCCTCTCGGTGCTCCTCGACGAACTGCTCTTCGATTTCATACTGAACCTGCTCGGCGATCTCGTTGTAGTGCTCCTCCTTGCACCGGAAGTCCGCACCGGCTACCTCCAGTTCGTACTCCTGGAGCTCTTCCAACTCGGCCGGGTCGATGTCTCTCGGTTCGAACGGGACGGGCGCCGCGCCGCCGCCCTCGCCGACGGCTTCCTCTTCCGTCTCCATGTACTCGTCCCAGCCCTGCAGCTCGTCCATCCGTCGCCAGACCTCCTGCTCCGGTTCACCGAGCGCCTCGAACGGGTGGCCGGCTTCGGCCATGCAGTCTCGCCAGTTCGCGGTCGGTTCTTCCATCCGCGGGTCGGACATGAACCGCTCCTGAAGCGACCAGAGGTCCTCCATCAAGGCCTCGAACTCCTGGTGCGGGTCGCGGAAGTTGCCCTCGTCCTCGTACGGGTCGCCCCAGACCTGCGATGACGCCTTGTCATAGCAGCCACGGTCTTCAAGTGGCGGCGGCGTCCACTCCTCCCCGTCGCTGAACTCCTGGCCCTGCATGTCACCGTAAAGTGCACGCTCGTATTCGGCCAGCGCCGGTGGCGACAGGCTACGGCGAATCTCCTCATTCGGGTCATCGGGCAGGTCCGATCCGGCCACCTGAAGCGTCGAAATGCCATAGCCGTACTGCTCCGCGAACTCGTCGGGGGGCAGCGCGTACGCGTCCTCGAACGAGTTGTCCACATCGGACGGATCCACGACGTAGGGCACGTACTCGAACCCTTCGTCCTGCATGCATTGCTGCACCAAGTTCTCGAACTCCCGCTGCTGCTGGAGCTCCTCCTCGGTGGGCACGTACTCCTCCGTTTCAGCCGCGCCACCGTAGGACAGGCTCATCCCGCCACCTTCGAACGAGACCGCGTTCGGACCCATGTACTCGTCGAGCGGGCTGCCATTGGACTCCGCCTCGGCTCCGCCATCATCGGCGCAGGCGGCAAGCGCGATCAACGAAACGGCGACGAGGGCGAGCGAGCGGCGGTAAGGCATGGTAACCCCAGGCGCTAGATACTGAGTATGTATCGCCGAGACGGTACCGCTACGTGCACGCCAGCACAAGACCCGGCCTGTTGCTGACTCAGACGTACGAGGTGCCCGCCAGGTTGCGTGGCAAGAAGAGGCCACCTCGGTGCAGTTGTTCGATCACGCGGTTCGCCGCCGGCGTCGGCCTGCTGCGGAATAAGTCACTCATCGGCCCGGGCGCTGAAATACTCGGCTTCACACTGTCAACCGACGCCGGAGTCCGCGATGGCCGACCAGGTGCGCAGGGCCAGAGACGCGTACCGCAAGCGCGAATGGTCCCGAGCGGTCGAGCTGTTCCAGACCGCCGCTGAGCAGTCCGGGCTGTCGCCGGCCGATATGAATGCGCTCGGCGACGCCGCCTGGTGGCTCGGGCGGATCGAGACCTCGAACGCCGCCTACATCGACGCGTACCGCCGGCACGTCGATGAGGGCCGGCCCCGCGAGGCCGCAATGTCCGCAATCGGGGTGGCCGTGAATTTGCTGTTGCGCGGCGACGACGTGCTCGGCTCCGGATGGCTCGCCAGGGCCGAACGGCTGCTCGAAGCCGACACGGACTGCCCGGAGTACGGATATCTGCTCCATCTGACCCGGGTCGAGGCCGCGTTTGGCAGCAATGCCGGCCTCGACGGTGCACTGACCGCCGCCCGCGAGGTGCACGAACTGGGCCGCCGGCACGACAGTGCCGATCTGGTGGCGGCCGGGCTCATGGGCGAAGGCCGGATCCTGATCAAGCAGGGACGGGTTGCCGACGGACTCGCACTGCTCGACGAGGTACTCGTGCTGCTGCTGACCGAGCCGCTGAGCCCGGAATGGGCCGGCGACGTCTTCTGCAACCTTATGGTCGCGGCATCCGAACTGGTCGACGTCGAGCGCGCCGCGGCCTGGACCGAAGCGACCGCACGCTGGCTGCAGACCATCGATGCCGCCGTGCTCTTCACCGGCATCTGCCGGCTTCATCGGGCCCAGGTGCACACCTGGCGCGGCGCCTGGGATCTCGCCGAACGGGAGGCTCGGCTGGTATGCGCCGATCTGGCAGAGATCCAACCGTCGTCCGCTGCCGAGGCGCACTATCATCTCGGCGATATCCGCCGGCTTCGCGGCGACCTTGCCGGTGCCGAGCAGGCCTACGACGCCGCGCGCCACCTCGGCGGTGACACGCAACCTGGCCTGGCGATGCTGCATCTCGCGAGGAGACAGGTCGACGTAGCCGTAGCGGCCATCAACGCCGCGGTTGCCGGTGCGCCCGATCCGCTTACCCGCGCTCGGCTGCGGGCCGCCCAGGTAGAGATCGCGCTTGCCGACAGCGACACCGCCACTGCCCAGGTCGCCAGTACCGATCTTGCCGAGATCGCCGAGACGTTCGGCAGCTCCGGGCTGCTCGCGATGGCCGAGCAGGCTGGTGGAGCCGTCCAGGTGGCATCGGGGAATCCTGACCAGGCACTCCCGCTGCTCCACGGAGCGCTTCGACGCTGGCAAGCCGTCGAAGCTCACCATGAGTGTGCGTCCGTGCGGCTGCTGTTGTCGCGCGCATACCGCGCGTTGGGCGATTCGGATTCCGCAGCACGCGAGCAGGCGACAGCGGCCGCCATTCTGGAGCGCCTCGGCGTCCCGGCCCGCGCAACGCGTCCGGCTGTTCCAGGAGGGCTTACCACGCGGGAGGCAGAGGTCCTGGCGCTGGTGGCGGCGGGCAAGTCCAACCGTGAAGTCGCGGCAGCCCTTGTGGTCAGCGAGAAGACGGTTGCCCGCCACCTGTCCAACATCTTCAGCAAGCTCGGGGTTTCGTCGCGTACCGCGGCTACTGCCTTCGCCTTCGAACACGGCCTCGTGACGGGAGCAGGCCGCTAGTTTCGAAACGTCCAAAGGCGGCCACGAACACGGCTAGGACGAACGCCGGCGCGACCAGCCAGAACCACCGCTGCTCCCACCATGCGAGCGACGGAAACGCCAGCAGTTCTCCGCCGATCGCCCGGTACAGCACCAGCACGACGAGTAGGGCGGTCATGTGCCACACGAACACGGTCAGCACCACCGCGTTGGCGGCGATGACCATGCGCCACGCCTCGACCTTCTCGAGCCAGCGCGACACCCTCTCGCGGGCCAGCAGCAGTATCCCGAGTTGGAGCAATCCCACGGCGGGGATGGCCAATGTCGTCGGCAGGATGTTGCTGAATTCCTGGCCGGGCGTGGACACCATCGACCGCGGATAGGGGCCGGCTGTTGTGATGATGGCCAGCACGCCCGCGCCGGTGGCGGCCACCGCGGCGGCGCCGGCATAGTCCAGCCGCAGCAGCGTCCCGTCGCGGTAGAAGTACCCGAGTTGGTGGATCAGCAGCCAGACCATGCCGGTGTTGAACCAGCCGAATGCTTCGACTCCCAACGCGAAGCGTCCAACGTCCGCAACGACCACCAGCGCGGCAAAACAGGCGACCGTCGCCCACTTGGCGCGCTGGTGCAGCGCCGCGGTCAGCGGTACGAAGGCCACCACACCCGCGTACGCCGCGACGAACCACAGGGGCGTGAAGACGATCCACGCATAAGTGAGCACGCCGGTGTACTCGGCCACGAGGGCGTGCATAGCAAGCTCGAACACGAGCCAGACCACACCGAAGACCAGCACTGGAGCCAGCAGCCGGGTCAGCCGGTGCCGTAGGAACGCCGGCCAAGGCTCGCCGCGGCGCCGGGATCCCTCCCACGTGGCGTAGTTCGCGTAACCGCCGACGATGAAGAACACGGGGACGATCTGCAGCACCCACGTGTACAGCCACCCGCCGGGAACCTGGCTTATCGGGTTGGGCATCAGGAACCGCTCGCCATTCCAGAAGATCACCGACAGGCTCCAGTGCCAGGTGACCACGATTGCGATGCTGAAGACTCGCAGGAAGTCCACGTAGCGCTCACGGTCCGCGGGCGTCCGCTCGACCATGGCGTCGAGCCGGCCGGTCAGGCGTTGCCCAGACGGCCTCGCATGGAGCCGCATCAGTTCATCGTTGCATGGTTAGAACGACCCATCGAGCCTGCGCCCGACTTGCATGGTTTGGCCGATGAACCACCGGGTCGGCGGCCCCTAGCGTCACACGTCAGGTGCGACAACAGGAGGCGCTATGACAATCGATGACACCCAGGCCACCCGTGTGGCGACGGAGTTGGTTCGCGAGCTGCGAGACGCGCTGGCCGGCGACGTCCTCGCACCCGGGGATCCCGGGTATGACGACGCCCGCAGAGTGTGGAACGGCATCATCGATCGCCACCCGGCCGCCATCGCCAGATGCGCGAGTGTCGCCGACGTCCAGGCGGCCGTCCGCATCGCCGGCCGCCACCGGCCTCCGGCGGTGACCGTCCGCGGCGGCGGCCACCAGGTAGCGGGCACCGCGGTCTGTGACGACGGACTGGTGATCGACCTGTCCTTCCTGACAGACGTCACTGTCGATCCAGTTGCACGAACTGCGCGGGTGCAGGGCGGCGCGCGCTGGGCAAACGTCGATCGGGCGACGCAGCGGTACGGACTTGCCACGACTGGTGGCGAGGCGTCGATCACCGGCGTTGCCGGGTTGACACTCGGCGGCGGCATGGGCCTGTTGCAGCGTGCGTACGGGCTCGCGTGTGACAACCTGCGCTCAATCGAGATCGTCACCGCGGACGGCAAGCTCCGCAAGGCGAGCCGTGAGCAGCACCCGGACCTGTTCTGGGCGGCGCGCGGTGCCGGCCGAGGCCTCGGCGTCGTCACGTCGTTCGAGTTCGACCTGCAAGAACTCGGCCCGGACGTGGCCGTGGCGCAGGTGCTCTACCCGTACGAGGATGCCCAAGCCGGGTTGCGGGCGTGGCGAGACGCCGTGCTGGCCGCACCAGAGACGGTCAGTCCGGAAGCGATCCTGTGGAGCATCCCGCCGGACCCATCGGTGCCGGACGAACTGCACGGCGTCAAGGTCTTCATCGCCGCCGGCGTGTACGCGGGCGATCCCGCCGACGCGGCGGAAACATTGGCTCCGTACGCCCGCCTCGGAACCCCAATCATCGACCAGAGCGGCACGCTGCCTTACGTGGAGGTGCAGAGCGCCCTCGATGAGCTCGTGCCGGACGGCGGGCGCTACTACTTCAAGTCACACAACCTCGACGAGCTGACCGACGACGCGATTGCGACGCTGGTGGCGTGCGACAGAGAGCGGCCGAATCCCGAGACACTGGTCGCGATCAGGACGCTCGGCGGGGCGATCGACCGGGTGACGCTGGACGAGAGCGCGTACCCACACCGGGGTGCCGCGTTCAACCTCAGCATCGACGCGATCTGGTCCGACCCGGCCGACGACGAACGGGTGATCGGTTGGGCGCGCTCGACGTGGCAGGCGATGAGTCCGTACGCCAACGGCGGCGTCTACCTCAACTTCGCCGGCCTGGACGACGAGGCCGACATCGACCGATCGGCGACGTACGGGCCTGACCTGGGGCGGCTCGAGCGAGTGCTGGCGACATACGACCCGACAGGACTGTTCGGAAGTGCCGCCTGGCGACCGTGACTGCACTCGGCGAGGAAAATGTCGGTATGGTGCCTGGGCTGATGCGCACGGCGGCGATCGTGGTGGGCGTCGTCGCCGTCGTCATCGCGCTGCTGTGGGTGTTCCAACGCCGCCTGATCTACTTGCCGGACACCGCTACGGTTCCTCCGGCCGAAACTGCTCTGCCAGGTGCGACGGACGTGACGCTCAGGACCTCTGACGGCCTCGATATCGGCGCGTGGCACGTGCCGGCCGGCGCTGGTGGGCGCGAGGTCACCGTTCTCGTCGCCAACGGCAACGCCGGCAACCGCGCTGACCGGGCACCCATGGCTGCTGAGCTCGCGGCAGCGGGCTTCGACGTCCTGCTCTTCGACTACCGGGGCTATGGCGGCAATCCCGGCAGCCCCAGTTCGGACGGTCTCGTCCGCGACGCCCGGGCGGCCTTGGCGTACCTGGTGAACGACGCGGATGTGCCGGCCGCCCGGATCATCTATTTCGGCGAGAGCCTGGGGGCCGGCGTAATGGCGGCGCTGGCGCACACCGACCCGCCAGCCGGCCTCCTGCTGCGCTCCCCGTTCGAGTCGCTTGCGGCCGTGGGGCAGCATCACTACCCGTTCTTGCCGGTGCGGTTGCTCCTCCGCGACGAGTTCGCGGTGGCGTCACTCGTGGCGCAGATCGACGTCCCGACGACTGTGGTGTTCGGCAGCGCGGACACGATCATTCCGCCGGACCAGAGCCGGGCTGTCGCCCGAGCGGCGGCCGGCCAGGTCGAGGTTGTCGAGATCGCCGGCGCCGGGCACAACGACGAAGTCATGTTCACCGGTGGCGAGCTGATTGCCGCGGTCGAGGCGTTGGCGGACCGCTCAGTAAGACCAGCCGCGCCATGAGCGCACCGCGATCTCGACGACCGGCCCGCGCGGCGGGTCATATCGGTACTGGACATACTTGTTCGCCAACGCGCGGATGGCCGCCTGCCGTGCCCCGTCGTCTTCGATCGTGCGGGCAACGCCGTCGGCACGCACCCACCACAGCTGGCTCCAGTCGTCGGCATAGTGGTCGGCGAGCAGGCTGACGCTGGGATTCTCGGCGATGTTCCTCAGCCGCCGCAGACTCGTGGTGGTCTTCGGCTTCTGGTCGACCGCGGTGACGATCGTCTCGCCGGACAGGGCGAACGTGACCGGGACGATATGCGGCTGCCGGTCCTGCCCGGCCGTCGCGAGCCGGGCGACGCGTGCTGCGGCGAAGCGCTCACGGCAGGTGTTCTCATCCAGCCGCACACCCGACCTCCTTCACCGCACGAACGGGCGCTGCTGGAGGACCGGGCCGCTCTGCCGCGTCGGGCCTTCGCCAGCGGCGACCCGTCCCGACGATGGGCATCATACGTACACGGGCACCTGAGGCCCACCCAACTTGTGGATCAGGTGACAAACTCCTGCAACGCCGCAGGTCGAGGGCCGCCCGCGTCACCTGATCCATTTCAGTCCACGTGCTGAGACGCGATCAGGTGACCCGGCCACGCATCTATGCAGGTCGCACCCGCCACGTCCCACCTGATCGTTTATCAGGCGACGATCAGGTGAACTAACGGCGATCAGGTGACCAATATGGGGCGGGTCAGCGGCGCCAGATAAGTACCAGCGCCCGGTCGTCCAGGTCGGAATCGGATACGGCGTCGATCAACCGCCGTGCCCCGTGCCGGAACCCGCGCGCCACCAGCCTCTCGGCTTCCCCCTGCAGCTTGTCGATACCGTCGCTGAGATCCCGGCGCGGCGTCTCGACCAGCCCGTCCGTGTAGAGCATCAGGGCGTCCCCGGGCTGGAGCATTCCGGACGTCGGCGGATAGTCGTCCTTCTCGAACACCCCGAGCAGGCCACCGGTCGTCTCCAGCGTCGTCCACTTGCTGGAACCGGCGGTGAACCGCACGGCTGGTGGATGCCCGGCCGAGCGGATCTCGTACGCACCCGACTCCAGATCGATGACCAGGTGGATGGCCGTGGCGAACCCTTCGGGCCACTCCTGCCTGAGCAGGTAGGCGTTGGCGGCCGGCAGGAACTCTGCCGGCGGCAGCGAACCCAGCAGGCCGCCGAAGGCGCCGGAGAGCAGGAGGGCGCGTGTTCCCGCCGACAGGCCCTTGCCGGACACGTCCACCAGGGCGACCTCCAGGAGCTGGCGGTCGGCAGATCGGGCCGCGACCAGGAAATCACCTGAGAACGTCGCGCCGCCGGCGGACCTGTGTACGACCTCGGCTTCCCAGCCACGGGGCAGAACCGGCATCTCGCCCTGCGCGACGAGCCGGTCCCGAAGGTCGACGAGCATCGCCTCGCCCACGGAACCGCGCACGCCCAGCCTGGCCCGCGAGCGCGCCGATCCGAGCCAGACCGCCGCGGTTACCGCCACGATCGCCACTACGGCGAAGAACTCGGGGTCGACTCCGTGGGTGCCGCCGACGGCCAGCAGCATCACTCCCGTGACTGTCACCAGCAGCACCAGAGACGGCAAGGTCAACACCAGCCCGCCCAGCAGCAGCGGCACGACGAGTAGGGCAGTCAACTCGGACCATCCCAGCGCAAGGATGAACAGGCCGCTGGCCATCAAGATCAGGCCGATGAAACCGAACGGCTCACGAGTGATCCGCCGCCCGACCCGAGCGAGCACCCGTCGGCTCGCCGAACCCGGACCTTGGGAAGCCCACACCACGCCGCGACAGTATCCTTCCCACTCCCGTTCTAGAAGCGGATCAGCCGATACCGCCGGGATACGGTGGTGATATGGCAGCCAAGGATTCCGCGCCGGCGCGGCGGCTCGACCAAGTCGACCGGCGCTCACAGGTGGGCGTGTCCGGCGCGATGCGCGCTCGCGACGTGTCGCGCCCGGACGACGAGGCGATCGCCGAGGCTGAGACTACTGAGCTGCGACGCCCGGCAAAGGGGGCAGCTCGCCCGTCTTCTCGTACCGAGTGATCATTTCGATCCGCCGGGTGTGCCGCTCGTCGTTCGAGTAAGGCGTTGCCAGGAACGTGTCCACGAACGCGACCACATCTTCCACCTGATGTTGCCGGGCGCCGATGGCCAAGACATTCGCGTCGTTGTGCTCGCGGGCCAGCCGGGCGATCTCTGCGTTCCAGGCCAGGGCGGCGCGGACGCCGGAGACCTTGTTCGCGCACATCTGCTCGCCGTTTCCCGAGCCACCGAGCACCACCCCGAGACTTCCGTGGTCGCGGGCTACCCCCTCGGCCGCCCGCAGACAGAACGGGGGGTAGTCGTCCAGCGCGTCGTACTCGAACGGCCCGTGGTCGACGACTTCGTGGCCGGCCGATCGAAGCGACTCGGCAAGGTGGTTCTTGGTCTCGAAAGCGGCGTGATCTGCGCCGAGGTGGACACGCATGCGGACAATACTGCCAGGACTGGGCACCACGAGACCGTCCCCATCTGCCATGATCGGCGATATGCCCGGCACCAATCTCACCCGCGACGAAGCCCGCGAACGCGCGGAGCTCATCGAGGTCGATTCATACCAGGTAGAGCTGGACCTGACGGCCGGCGACACCACCTTCACATCCACGACCACCGTCACGTTCCGCATCGAGCCGGGCGCCATCACCTGGCTCGATCTGATCGCCCCGGCGGTCCGCGAGGTCGTGGTAAACGGTGAGAACCGCGATCCGGCCGTGGTCTACGACGGCGCCCGCGTCGGCCTCGACAACCTCGCCGAGGAGAACGAGGTCAAGGTTGTGGCCGACGCCGCATACATGAAGACCGGCGAGGGGCTGCACCGGTTCGTCGACCCGGTCGACGACGAGGTCTACCTCTACAGCCAGTTCGAGGTCGCCGACGCGCGGCGCGTCTTCGCGTGTTTCGAGCAGCCCGACCTCAAGGCGACGTTCCAGTTCACCGTAATCGCGCCCGAGCACTGGCAGGTCATCTCGAACGCGCCGGCGCAGAGGCCGCGAAAGGCGAACGGCAAGCGGCGCTGGAGGTTCACCGTCACGCCGCGGATCTCGTCGTACGTCACCGCGCTCGTCGCCGGCCCGTACCACGTCGAGCGAAGCGAGCACGACGGGCAGGAGCGACCCATCCCGCTGGCGCTCTACTGCCGCAAGTCACTTGCCGCCTACCTCGATGCCGAGGAGCTGCTCGACATCACCAGGCGCGGATTCGCGTTCTTCGAGGAGGCGTTCGGTTCGCCTTACCCGTTCGAGAAGTACGACCAGCTGTTCGTACCCGAATTCAACGCTGGTGCGATGGAGAACGTAGGGTGCGTGACCTACCACGAGGATTACCTCTTCCGCAGCAGGGTCACCGACGCCGCGTACGAGCGGCGGGCGGAGACGATCCTGCACGAGATGGCCCATATGTGGTTCGGCAACCTGGTCACCATGCGCTGGTGGGACGACCTTTGGCTCAATGAGTCGTTCGCAACCTGGGCAAGCGTGCTGGCCGAAGCCGAGGCCACCCGCTGGAACCAGGCGTGGACCACGTTCGCCGTCTCGGAGAAGTTATGGGCGCTGCGGCAGGATCAGCTCCCGTCCACCCATCCGATCTCCGCTGACATTCG
>DATHUM010000020.1:0-4793 GCA_035462225.1 Jiangellaceae bacterium
TCATCGGCGATATCCGCAGCGACTTCGGCTGCCGCTGACCGGGCTGCACCGTCCGCGACCCGTTCGACCTCGACCTCCCAGCCCGAAGGTGCCGCGTCGGCGAGGGCAGTCTGGACGGCCGCCGCGACCCCTGCGCCGTCCGCGGCGTGCTCGCCGCTGTCCGGGACCAGCACGACGACAGTGGCAATGCGCGGCCCGCCCGCCTGGTCGCCGGCACCGATGAGATCGCCCAGTCCACCACACGACGGCAGCGCCACGACGCAGGCGACCGCCGCCGTGACGCCCCCAAGCCGCACGGGATTCAGGCGCTCTCAGGCTGGGCGGTCGTCTCCGCGATGATGACCTGGGCGACGTCTTGCATGGTCGTCCGCTTGTCCATGGCGGCTTTCTGAATCCAGCGGAACGCGTCCGGCTCGGACAGCCCGAACTTGGTCTGGAGCACGCCCTTGGCGCGATCGATCAGCTTGCGAGTTTCGAGCCGCTCGGTGAGGTCGGCCACCTCCTGCTCCAGCTGAGTGATCTCCTCGTGCCGTGACAACGCCATTTCGATGGCCGGCACCAGATCGCTCTTGTTGAACGGCTTGACCAGGTACGCCATCGCACCGGCGGCACGGGCCCGCTCGACGAGATCGCGTTGCGAGAAGGCGGTGAGAATCAGGACGGGAGCGATCCGCTTCTCGACGATCTTCTTTGCCGCCGAAATGCCGTCCAGCACCGGCATCTTGACGTCCATCACGACCAGGTCGGGCTTGAGCAGTTCGGCCTGCTCCACCGCCGTCGCGCCGTCAGCGGCCTCTCCGACGACGTCGTAGCCCTCTTCGCGGAGCATCTCGATCAGGTCCATGCGGATCAGAGACTCGTCCTCGGCCACGAGCACGCGCCGGGCAGGGGCAGCAGTGGTGTCACTCACGGGGAAAGCCTAGCGATTCGGCTCCGCGGCCTCGCGCGTCGTTCACTGCTTGGGACCGATGAAGGAATCGAGGATCGCGACGCTCCTCCGCCTGGCAATGGAGATGTTCGTCGCGTTGTCGTGGCGCCACTGCACACCGATGGCGTCGCACGCGTCAGTGAAGATCCGCCGAATGTCGGCCGAGGTGTTCGTGAAGTGATAACGCGGATACGGCGGATACTTCGTCCCCGCAGCGCGGTTCAGCACGCGGCATCCATCGGAATGAATCAGGCCACGGATGAGCGGACGCGGGTCCTTGTCCACCAACGCTTGCTGCCACTGCGCCAGTTCGATCTTCCGGGTGTGCTTCATGCCCTGTCCGTGCTGCGGAAACATGCACGGCCAATGCTTGGACGTCGAGTACACCTCTGTGCAGCCGACCTTCTTGACACGGCCGACCTTGTTCGGCAGGACGGAAGCTATCGCCGCTTCACACTCTCGCATTAAGACCGGATATGCGTTCGCGCAGGTGATCCGCAGCTTGTAGACGCCCCGCTTCCCCTCACTGAGAGTCCCATCGCCGAGATAGAGGCCTAAGAGGTAGAGGTACTCTTCGTGTGACAGACGCTCAACCTCCCCTCTGCAAGCTGGGCACCTCGCTGAGGACTTGCCGAACTTCGGGTTCCGACCAGCAAGCCAAATGCGCACCGTCGTTCGTGGGATCCGCGTTTCTCGAGCGATCACGGACTGGTTCAACCCGGCGGCCGGCGAGTCGCACCACCCGGCTGACTTCCTCGGGCGTGTGCACAGGGGCTACCCTTCTCTAGGTCCGAGCTCTCAGAGAACTCGGACATATGTGGGCCCGGTAGGCAAATTGGCAAAGCCGCCGTACTCAAAATGCGGTGTCTGTGGGTTCGAGTCCCACCCGGGCTACCTGTCAGAGTCTGTCTACTCTCGCCACCCCGGAACCTAGCGGCCGGCACTGACATCGTTGGCCGACCCACCGAATTGCGGGCTGGGGGTCCTGGACAGATACTTAACGAGATAGTTAATATTTTGGCGACTGGCGAACTAGACTCGTTTGTGGAGGCGCGCCATGACCCAGCGAATCGTCCCGATGCTCGCCTACCAGGACGCCCCGGCAGCCATTGACTTCCTGTGCCGCGCCTTCGGCTTCAAGGAGCGCTGGCGGAGGGCGGGCGAGGACGGCTCTGTCGGCCACGCCGAGGTCGAACTCGGCGAGGACATTGTCATGCTCGCCAGTGTCTGGCGGGACGGTGGCCTGGCTACACCGAACGAGCTCGGCGCGGTCCACTGCCAGTTGCGATGCGTCGTGCCCGACGTCGACGCGCACTACCGGCAGGCTCGCGCGGCCGGCGCCATAGTTCTGGACGAGCCGGCGGACCAGGACTACGGCGAGCGCGTCTACCGGGCGATCGACCCCGAAGGCCACCGGTGGATCTTCGCCACTCCCTTGGAGCGCGCAGCGCAGTGACTACGTCGACCGAGCTGGACAGCATCCTGGCAGCGCTCGCGGACCCGCACCGGCGGCGCGTCGTCGACCTGCTGGCCCAGCGCCCGCAGTCCGCCGGCGCGCTGGCCGCGTCGGTCGGCTTGAGCCCACCCGCCATGAGCCGCCACCTGCGAGTACTTCGCCGCAGCGGCCTGGTGCAAGAGCACTCGCACGCCGACGACGCGCGGGTGCGCATCTACTCGCTGCGGCCCGAGCCGTTCGTCGACCTCAACGACTGGCTGGACGATGTCCGGCAGTTCTGGACCGATCAGCTCGGCGCCTTCAAGGATCACGTGGAGAGCCGATGACACCAAACAGCGTCAGCGTGAGCACCCTTGTCCGTACCTCACCCGATACCGCCTTCACCCTTTTCACCAACGAGATCGACACCTGGTGGCGCCGGTCGGCCCGGCACCGTTCACGACCGGCGGCGTCCATCGTCCGGTTCGACGGCGACAGCCTGGTAGAAGTGTCCGGCGACGGCTCGACCGAACTGGGCCGCGTCC
This sequence comes from Jiangellaceae bacterium, assembly GCA_035462225.1. Lineage (GTDB taxonomy): Bacteria > Actinomycetota > Actinomycetes > Jiangellales > Jiangellaceae > JASLBX01. The sequence continues at coordinate 2,909 of DATHUM010000020.1, forward strand.
TCGCCTGGGAGCCCGGCAGCCGGCTCGTCCTCGCCTGGCTCGGCCCGCACTGGGCGCCGGCGGAGCGTACGGAGGTCGAGATCACCTTTGAGCCGGACGGCGACGGTACGCGGGTGACCGTCGAACACCGCGGCTGGACGGCGGTGCAGACCGGAGATGCGGCCGCTGCCGTCATCGGCCTGTGGTGGGGCGACCTGCTCGCCGGCTACACGTTCCGCGCCGCCCGCCACGCCGGGCAACCCGCTCAGCGGTAGCCCGGCGCTACCTGCCCGACGGCGTCGCCGATCTGGTGCACCCGCATGGCGTTCGTCGAACCCGGAATGCCGGGCGGCGAGCCGGCGACGATGACGACCAGGTCGCCACGACGGCATCGCGACATCTCCAGCAGCATTCTGTCGACCTGCAGGACCATGGCGTCGGTGTGGCTGACCTCCTGCACCAGGAACGCCTCGATACCCCAGCTCAAGGCCAACTGGTTGCGGGTGGACTCCAGCGGGGTGAATGCCAGCAGCGGGATGGGCGAACGAAGCCGTGACATCCGCCGGGCCGAGTCGCCGGTCTGGGTGAAAGCCACGAGGAACTGGGCGCCGAGCACGTCCGCCACGTCAGCCGCGGCCCGGGTGATCGCTCCACCCTTGGTCTTGGGCTTGGTGCCCAGTGGCGGGATCTGGTCTATCGCGTTGTTCTCGACCGTCTCGACGATCCGGGCCATGGTGCGGACGGCCTCGATCGGGTAGGCACCGACACTCGTCTCCCCCGAAAGCATCACGGCGTCGGTGCCGTCGAGGATCGCATTTGCGACGTCCGAGGCCTCCGCCCGGGTCGGCCTCGGGTTTCCGATCATGGACTCGAGCATCTGGGTGGCCACGATGACCGGCTTCGCGCGCCGGCGGGCCAGCATAACGGCCCGCTTCTGGACGAGCGGTACGTCCCACAGCGGCAGTTCGACCCCCAGGTCGCCGCGAGCCACCATGATGCCGTCGAACGCCTCCACGATCTCCTCGAGGTTATCGACGGCCTGCGGCTTCTCGATCTTGGCAATGACCGGCAGCCGGATCCCCTCCGAGTCCATGATCTTGTGGACTTCGACGATGTCGTCGGCTGAACGCACGAACGACAGCGCGATCATGTCAGCGCCGGTGTGCAGCGCCCACCGGAGGTCATCGACATCCTTGTCGGACATGGCGGGCACGCTCACGGCCGCGCCAGGCAGGTTGATGCCCTTGTTGTCGGAGACCGGGCCACCCTCGAGGACGCGGGTGACCACATTGCTGCCAGTGACTTCCTCTACTTCGAGCGACAGGCGCCCGTCGTCGATGAGCACGGTGTCGCCCGGGTGTACGTCGGCGGTCAGGCCCCTGTGCGTTGTGGAGCTTCGCGTCGCGTCGCCGGTGACCTCGTCGGTGGTGATGGTGAACTTGTCACCAGCTTCGAGGCGGACCAGGCCGTGGTCGAACTTGCCGAGGCGGATCTTCGGTCCTTGCAGGTCGACGAGCACGCCGACGTTGCGGCCGGCCAACGCGGCCGCTGCCCGGACCCTGCGGTATCGCTGCTCGTGTTCTTCGTGGCTGCCGTGGCTCAGGTTGAACCGCGCCACGTCCATGCCGGCTTCCACCATTTGGCGCAGCCGCTCGGCCGAGTCCGTCGCCGGACCGAGGGTGCACACAATCTTCGCTCTTCGCACGTTCATTCAGTGTAGCGACCTCCGACCGGAACGGATTGTTAACAGAACATCTGTGGGCCCGCCCACCAGGCCCGTCGGTGCCGTACCACCCGCACGCGCCTGGTACGGCGCCGACTGATCACGTTCAGCAGGTTCGTCGGCGCCCCACCAGGCGCGTGCGCCTGGTACGGCACCTCTACGCCTGCTGAACGTGATCAAACC
>DATHUM010000021.1:0-3965 GCA_035462225.1 Jiangellaceae bacterium
CGACGTCCGGTACCGGGGCCACCTGCTGCGCTCGCGCGGGCACACCTTCTCCGGCATCGCGCGCCGCCGGCTGCTGGCGATCCTGCAGCGCCGGTGCCAGGAATTGGGCGTCAAGCTCGAGTTCGGCGTCGAGATCGAAGACCCGGAGTCCATCTCCGGCGACCTCATCGTCGCTGCGGACGGGGTCAACAGCCTGTTCAGGCGCCACTACGCCGACAAGTTCGGCAGCACGGTCGAGCCACAGGGCTGCAAGTACGTCTGGTTCGGCACCGACCTGGTGCTCGATGCGTTCCGGTTCATCTTCACCGACACCGAGCACGGGCTGTTCCAGGTGCACAGCTACCCGTTCGACGAGAGCACCAGCACGTTCATCGTCGAGTGCGCCGAGCCGGTGTGGCGGCGCGCCGGACTGGACCGGATGAGCGAGCAGGAGAGCCTGGAGTTCTGCCAGCGCCTGTTCGCCGACGACCTGGGCGATCATCGGCTGATGTCCAACAAGTCGATCTGGTTGGACTTCCAGCGGGTGAGCAACCGCACCTGGCACCACGGCAACGTCGTGCTGCTCGGCGACGCCGCGCACACCGCGCATTTTTCCATCGGGTCTGGTACGAAGCTGGCCATGGAAGACGCGATCGCGCTGGCCGCCGCGTGTATCCGGCATTCCGACGTGCGAAAGGCGCTGATCGACTACGAACTGGAGCGCCAACCGGGAGTCGAGCGGGTGCAGCGGGCGGCGGATGAAAGTGCGGCCTTCTTCTCACGAGTCGTGCACTCGACGCACATGGCGCCGCGGCAGTTCGCAGCCAACCTGCTGACTCGCAGCGGGCGGATCAGCCATGCCGGGCTGGCCGTGCGCGATCCGGAGTTCGTGCGGGCGCTCGACGCCTGGTTCGCGCGGTCGTCCAGCGGCTCGGCAGCCGCACGGTTCGCCCCGTCGCCGCTGTTCGCGCAACTCGAGATCGGCGGAACGACGGTGCGCAACCGCGTCGTGCTCCAAGCCCGGGGGAAGGCGATGGCGGACGCGGCCCTGGCCGGAGCCGGGGTGGTGACGACGGGCCTGGTCGCGGTCGGCGCGGACGGCCGGATCTCTCCGGACGATCTGGTGCTGGACGACGCCCAGCTCGCGGAGTGGCAATCCGCCGTCGACGGTGCGCACGAAGCCGGAGCCCTGGCCATGGTACGGCTCGGGCATGCCGGCCGGCGCGGCGCCACCGAGTCCCGCGACCGGGGGGTGGACGTGCCGCTGCGAGCCGGCGGCTGGCCGCTGATCGCCGCATCCGCGCTGCCCTACGGACCGTCCGCACAGACGCCGACGGCGATGGACGCCGACGACATCGAACGCGTGCGGGCCGCCTTCGCCGGTGCGGCGACCCGGGCCGCGGCGGCCGGCTTCGACGCGCTCGAACTCGATGCCGCCCACGGTTATCTGCTGGCCGGGTTTCTCTCACCGCTGGCCAACCGGCGCGAGGATGAGTACGGCGGGTCGATGGAGAACCGGCTGCGCTTCCCACTGGAAGTGCTGGCGGCCGTCCGCGATGCCTGGCCCGCCCAGCGGCTGCTGGTTGTTCGGCTGTCGGTCACCGACTGGGCACGCGGCGGTCTCACCGTCGACGAAGGCATCGAACTGGCCCGCGCCATGGTCGCCGCCGGCGCGCAGCTGATCCATGTCGAAGCCGGCCAGACGATCGCGGGCGGTGTGCCCGAGTACCGCCGGGGATACCTGACCACCCTGTCGGACCGGGTGCGCAACGAGGCACGCGTCCCCACCCTCGTCGGGGGATACCTGACCACGCTCGACGAGGTCAACACGGCAGTGGTGACCGGCCGCGCCGACCTGTGCCTGCTCGACCTCAGCCCGAACGACTCGGTCGAGGAGGTGGCGGTGTGAGCGGACCGCTGTACTTTGCCGAGCTGACCTCTCCTGCTGTGCACGAGTTGCGCAGCGAAGGCCCTCCCACCGTCCTACTGCTGCCGGTCGGGGCCACCGAGCCACACGGCCCGCACGCGCCGCTGTCGACCGATTCGATCATCTCGGCCGGTGTGTGCGAGCGCGCCGCCAGCCGGCTTGCGGGTAGCTACGGGGTCAGGGTGCTGATCCTGCCGGCCATTTCGTACGGGGTCACCCGGTACGGCGCCGCATTCGCCGGTGCGGTGTCCATTGCGGAAGCGACGCTCCACGCGCTGGTCACGGACATCTGCCGGTCGCTGGCGGCCCAGGGCCTCGGCCAGGTTGTCATCGTGAACAACCACTTCGAGCCCGAGCATGTCGCCGTCCTGCGTCGCGCCGTCGAGGAGCTTCGCAAGGAGGGCACGCCTGTGGCGCTGCTGGACGTCCTTCGCCGGCGCAACGTCCAGCGGCTACCGGCCGAGTTCCAGGCGGGGGAGAGCCACGGTGGAAGCTACGAAACGTCGATGGTCCTGGCCGAGCGTTCCGACCTCGTGGACACCGAGTGGATGCGTGTCCTGCCGCACGTGCCGGTGAACATGGCGGCGGCGATCGCCGAAGGGCGTACTGATTTCGTGGCCATGGGTATGCCGGAGGCCTACTGCGGGGCACCGGCCGAGTCGACCACTGAGGAAGGCGTGGCGACGCTCGAGACGCTCACCGACATGCTCGTCGAACTCATCCGCGACGTCGCCAGCGGGAAGGGGTGAGATCGGTGCTGACGTACGACGACCTGCCGCAGCGGCTGAACGTCGCCACCTGGTTCGTCGACCGCAACCTCGACGAGGGCCGCGGCGACCGGACAGCGCTGATCGTCGGAGGCCGCACGACCACCTACGCTGAGCTGGCCGGCCTGGTGAACCGCGCGGGCAACGTCCTGCGCGAGCTCGGGTTGCGGCCGGGTGAGCGCGTCCTGCTGGCGCTCAACGACGGCGTGGAGTTCGTCGCCATCTGGTACGGCGCACAGAAGATCGGCGCGATCACCGCCGAGGTCTACACCTATTTGCAGCCCAAGGACTACGCGTACTTCCTCGGCTACACCCAGGCCCGCGTCGTTGTCGTGGACCGGGTGACTCTCGATCTCATGCGCGGCGCGGCGGAGGGCCACCACGCGACCCTGCTGGTGGTCGGCGTGCCGGCCGACGAACTGCGTGCCGGCGAGCGCTCGTTCGACGAGTTGATCGCGTCCGCACCGGACGGCCTGGTCGCAGCGCCGACGACCCGCGACGACGTGACCATTTGGAAGTTCACCACCGGCAGCACCGGCGAGCCGAAGGCGTGCGTCCACCCGACCCGCAGCCCGGTGCTGAGCTTCGAGTCGTACGCCCGCGGCGTGCTCGACATCGGCCCGGACGACGTGGTGCTGCCGGTGCCCAAGCTGTTCTTCGGATACGCGCGCGACCTCACCGCGCTGTACCCGTTCGGTGTCGGCGGTGCGGGCATTGCGTTTCCCGAGCGGACCACGGCCGACCGGATCTTCGAGCTGATCGGCCGGCACCGCCCGACCATCCTGGTCAATGTGCCGACCATGATGAGCGCGATGGTGGCGCACCCGGCGGCCGCCGAGCAGGACCTGAGCTGCCTGCGGCTGTGCACGTCCGCGGGCGAGGCGCTACCGGCGGGACTGCACCGCAAGTGGGTGGAGACGTTCGGGGTGGAGGTCGTCGACGGCATCGGCTCGTCTGAGGCGTACCACATCTACATCTCGAACCGGCCCGGCCGTGGCCGGCCGGGCACGGTAGGCGAGGTCGTCCCGGGGTATTCGGCGCGGGTGGTGGACGACGCCGGCGAGCAGGTGCCCGATGGCGAGATCGGCACGCTGGAGGTCACCGGCCCGACGGTGGCACTGGAGTACTACGGCGCTCCGGCGAAGACCGCGCGGACGTTCCACGGCAACACCCTGCGCACGGAGGACCTGTTCGTCCGTGATCCGGACGGTTTCTTCTCATACCGCGGACGTGCCGACGACATGCTGAAGGTCGGCGGCGTCTGGGTAGCGCCGAGTGAGATCGAGCACTGC
>DATHUM010000022.1:0-4385 GCA_035462225.1 Jiangellaceae bacterium
ATCACAGGATCATCCAGGGTGCGCAGTCCTGCGAGTTCCTGCGGATCGTGCACGGTCTGCTGCTCGGCGACGACGGGTTCTATGACGAGCTGTTCCACGCGCTGCGGATCCCGTACGAGCCCATCCGCTGGGCCAGCGACACCCCGGTCAACCACGACGACGAGGTCAGCAAGCAGGCTCGCGTCCTGGAGCTGATTCACGCCTACCGAGTGCGCGGTCACCTGATGGCCGACACCGATCCGCTCGAGTACAAGCAGCGCAGCCACCCGGATCTCGACGTCACCACGCACAGCCTGACGCTGTGGGACCTCGACCGTGAGTTCACAACCGGGTCGTTCGACGGCGACAAGCGGTTCATGCTGCTGCGCGACATCCTCGGCGTCCTGCGTAACGCGTACTGCCGGACGGTCGGCATCGAGTACATGCACATCCAGGAACCCGAGCAGCGGCGCTGGATCCAGCGGCGGGTCGAGCGTCCGATCGAACGCACTGAGAAGGACGAGCAGCTACGCATCCTGCACAAGCTCAGCCAGGCCGAGGCGTTCGAGACGTTCCTGCAGACCAAGTACGTCGGTCAGAAGCGGTTCTCGCTCGAAGGCGGCGAGTCGATGATCCCGGTCCTGGACGAGATCTGCCAGGCCGCCGCCGGCGACGGGCTGGCAGAGGTCGCGATCGGCATGGCGCACCGGGGCCGGCTCAACGTGCTCGCCAACATCGTCGGCAAGAGCTACGCACAGATCTTCCGTGAGTTCGAGGGCAACATCGACCCGCGGACGGTGCAGGGCACCGGCGACGTCAAGTACCACCTCGGCGCCGATGGTGAGTTCACCGCGCGCGACGGGTCGAGCGTCAAGGTGTCGTTGACCGCGAATCCGAGCCATCTCGAGGCGGTCAATCCGGTACTGGAAGGGGTGGCCCGCGCCAAGCAGGACATCCTGGACCGTGGCGAGGAGTTCCCCGTCCTGTCCGTGCTCGTGCACGGCGACGCCGCGTTCGCCGGGCAGGGAGTGGTGGCCGAGACGCTCAACCTCTCCCAGTTGCGGGGTTACCGTACCGGCGGCACGGTGCACGTCGTGGTGAACAACCAGGTCGGCTTCACCACACCGCCGAGCCACGCTCGTTCGTCGATGTACTCCACTGACGTCGCGCGGATGGTGCAGGCTCCGATCTTCCACGTCAACGGCGACGACCCGGAGGCCTGCGTGCGGGTCGCGCGGCTCGCGTTCGAGTTCCGCCAGGCGTTCAACAAGGACGTGGTGATCGACCTGATCTGCTACCGGCGCCGCGGTCACAACGAGGGCGACGACCCGTCGTTCACCCAGCCGTTGATGTACGACCTGATCGAGCAGAAGCGCTCGCCGCGCAAGCTGTACGTCGAGGCCCTGATGGGCCGGGGAGACATCACCATCGAGGAAGCCGAGCAGGCGCTGCGCGACTTCCAGGCCGAGCTGGAGCGAGCATTCGCCGAGACCCGGCAGAAGGACGTGGAGCCCGAGCCGTTCGTCTCGGTTCCTACCTACCCTGAGAAGCCGGACCGGGCCGGCGCGGTGACCACCAGCGTCACCGAGGAAACCCTCAAGCGCATCGCGGAGGTGCACACCAGCCTGCCCGAGGAGTTCACGGTGCATCCGAAAGTGATGCCGCAGCTCCAGCGCCGCGCGGCCATGCTGACCGAGGGGCCGATGGACTGGGGTACCGCCGAGATGGCGGCCTTCGGCTCGCTGCTGATGGAAGGCCGGCCGGTCCGCCTGGCCGGGCAGGACAGCCGGCGCGGCACGTTCGTTCAGCGGTTCGCCGCCGTGGTCGACCGGGTCACCGGCGAGACGCACATTCCGCTGCAGCACTTGGACGAGCACCAGGCGAAGTTCTACGTCTACGACTCGCTGCTCTCCGAGTTCGCGGCGATGGGCTTCGAGTACGGCTACTCGGTGGCACGGCCCGAGGCGCTGGTGCTCTGGGAAGCTCAGTTCGGCGACTTCGCCAACGGCGCCCAGACGATCATCGACGAGTTCATCGCGTCCGGCGAGACCAAGTGGGGCCAGCTATCCGGCGTGGTTCTCCTACTGCCGCACGGCTTCGAGGGGCAGGGCCCGGATCACTCGTCCGGCCGCATCGAGCGGTTCTTGACCCTGGCTGCCGGCGATTCGATGCGCATCGCCCAGCCGTCGACTCCCGCGTCGTACTTCCACCTGCTGCGACTCCAGTCGCTGTCCCCCGCGCACAAGCCGCTCATCGTGTTCACCCCGAAGTCGATGCTCCGGAACAAGCGGGCCACCTCGATGCCCGCGGATCTGACCGGCGACTCGGCGTTCCGGCCGGTGATCGGCGACGCCGATGTCACCGCCTCGTCGGTCGGGCGCGTACTGCTGTGCAGCGGCAAAATCGTGTGGGAGTTGCGGGCCGAGCGCGACAAGCGGTCCGATACCCGGACCGCGATCGTTCCGGTCGAGCAGCTGTACCCGCTGCCGGCGGCTCAGCTCGGTGCCGAGTTGAACCGGTACCCGTCGCTGCGGGAGGTGCGCTGGGTGCAGGATGAGCCGCGGAACATGGGGGCGTGGCCCTTCATGGCACTGAACCTGCCTCCGCACCTGGACGGGCGCCCGTTCACCGCGGTATCGCGACCGGAAAGCCCGTCGCCGGCGGTCGGCTCGATCTCGCAGCACCAGGCCGAGCACCGCGAGTTGATGGACCAGGCTTTCGCGTAGGAACCCGATGTACTTCACCGATCGCGGCATCGAAGAGCTCACCGACCGCCGTGGCGACGAGACTGTCACGCTGGGCTGGCTGGCCGAAAAGCTCCGTGAGTTCGTCGACCTCAATCCTGAGTTCGAGACACCCATCGAGCGGCTGGCCACCTTCCTGGCCCGTTACGACAACGAGGAGGACTAGCGGGCCGTCGCTCCTTGATCAACGGTAGATCCGTCCCGGGTACCCGGGACGTTCGGTACATCGATCAAGGAATTGCCGCGTAGCCTGGCGCGGTGCGAGATCTGCGAGTGTGTGTATTCGGCGACTCCCTGGTCGCGGGGGTCGGCGACTCGAGCGGGCTCGGGTGGGTGGGCCGAGTGGCCGCCCGGAGCCGTGGCACGGATGCCGAGCTCACGGTCTACCCGCTCGGTGTCCGCGGGGAGTCGACCGAGGAGATCGTCGTGCGGATCCCCCTCGAGAGCTCGGCGCGCTTCGCCCGCGGCGACGAGCACGGGATTGTGATCGCGCCAGGGGTCAACGACGCCGGCCGTGGTGTCCCGCCCGCGCAGTCGGCGGCGGCGCTCGACTTCGGCCTCGGCTCGACGGACGCGCAAGTGCTCGTCGTCGGGCCACCGCCACTCGGCGACGCCGCGCTGACGGCCCGGATCGCCCTGGTCGACCAGGCCTTCGCCGGCGTTTGCGTCCGCCGCGGTATCCCATACATCTCGACCTACGACCGGTTGCTCCGCCGCCCCACCTGGCGGCGGGCCAGAGCAGCCGACGGGGTCCATCCCGACCGATCCGGCTACGCCATGCTCGCCCGGCTCGTGCTGGACGGCGGCTGGTTCTCCTGGCTTGGTCTGCCGTCGGCGAAGCGGTCGACCCGGCAGCGGTCGGTCCAGCAAGGGCGCACGACGTGAGCAGGTTCGACCGCCGTCCGGTTAGGCGTGTGTTATGCCGCGGTGATGGTTATGCCGAGTTGACACGTTCACGCGGCACGATGCCGCCTGGGGAGGGGTGACGTTGTCGCATAGGCACGTTCGACCTCGAATGCTCCGCTCCCGTTGAGGCTGGAGTCGTCGAGTCCGGGTCCTAGCCCTTACTGCGCTGGACGGTGATCCTCTTCGATGCGGTGGCCCAACGTCACGAGGAGAACGCAAACGCCCTGGGGTACACCCACGTGCGCCTTCCTTCGCCATTCAAGGAGGTATTGACAACGCCTCTACTGCGCCAGGTACTATGTGGTGCATGGAACCGGGTGAAACACGAAGCCCCCTGTCGCAGCTCCGCCGAGGGACGCTCGAGTACTGCGTCCTCGCCTTACTCCGCGACGGCGAACGGTACGGCTTCGAACTCGTCCGCGAACTCTCCGACAGTGCCGGGTTGGTGACGAGCGAGGGCACGATCTATCCACTGCTCACTCGACTGCGCAAGGACCAGATGGTCACCACGACCTGGCGGGAGTCGGAATCCGGACCGCCGCGGCGCTACTACCGGCTCACCGAATCCGGAGACGCCGCCCTGGCGTCCTTCTTGAAGGAGTGGGCCCGATTCCGGGACTCGGTCGATGCAATCCTCAACGGAAGGAAGGGCGATGCACACCATGGAGACTGAGCGGCTGATCGACGATTACCTGCGCAGGCTGGAAGATGCCGCCGCACACATGCAGAAGGCCCGCCGCGCGGAGCTCGTTGCCG
>DATHUM010000023.1:0-3565 GCA_035462225.1 Jiangellaceae bacterium
TCGCGGCGCACCTAGCGTGGGGCCGCATGACGGGGCGGACCTTCGACACCGCGTACACCGATGACGAGGTCCGTGCGCTCACCCGGACACCGAAGCGCTGCCGGCAGTGCGGGCAGATGACCGCGCTGCTGACCTTGACGACGTTCGCGTTCGAGTCCCGGCGGCTGAGCATTCGCAACCCGGACGGCTGCCGCGACGCCACCCGTCCGACCAACCAGGCGGCCGCCGATTCGAACGGCTCCGCGCCACCTTCTCCTCGTCGGGGCCGGCGTCAACATCCCCGCGACACGCGGCCCGTCGAGGGGCAGGCTCGCTCGGTGGGCGGCTGTTGACGGTCCTCCGACGGTCTCACCGATCCATGGCCCGGACATGGGCCGGTCATGTGGCCTGTCTCGGGTGATGCTTGGAGCCGCGGCTCAGGTTCGGGCCACGGTTGTGCTCGAGGACGTCGGGACCTCCCGTGCGTTCGACCACTATGGCCTGCGTCCTGATCTCCCTCTCCAGTCGGTGCTGTCCTATAGTGACGAGCGCGGTGGGTTTGACGCGAGCAACGGCGCCAAGCTCCCCACGGCAGGGCGTTCACCTCACCGATCGTTCCAGCGCGCGTCGGAGGAGGCCAGATGAGCAGTCCGACAGCCGTCCGTCGTTTCAAGCCACGGGAAGCGCTGGTTTGGACGGCGGTCGCGCTTCTGGGCGCTGTGGCCTGGGGGATCGTCGCGCTCGTCCGCGGCGAGCAGATCAACGCGGTGTGGCTGCTGTTCGCCGCGCTTTGCTCGTACGCGATCGCCTACCGCTTCTATGCCCGGTTCATCGCCCGCCGCGTGCTCGGGATCGACAACGACCGGGCGACGCCGGCGGAGCGCCTCGAAAACAGCATCGACTTTCACAAAACCGACCGGCGGGTGCTGTTCGGCCACCACTTCGCGGCGATCGCCGGCGCCGGGCCGTTGGTCGGCCCGGTCCTCGCCGCGCAGATGGGCTACCTGCCGGGCACGATCTGGATCATCGTCGGGGTGATCTTCGCCGGCGCGGTTCAGGACATGGTCATCCTGTTCTTCTCCGTGCGCCGGGACGGCAAGAGCCTCGGGCAGATGGCGCGCGAGGAGATCGGACCGTTCGGCGGCGCGGCAGCTCTGGCCGCGGTTCTGCTGATCATGATCATCCTGCTCGCGGTGCTAGCGCTCGTGGTGGTCAACGCGCTGGCGGAGTCGCCGTGGGGCACCTTCTCGATCGCGATGACGATCCCGATCGCATTCTTCATGGGCTTCTACCTGCGCGTGATCCGCCCGGGACGCGTCATCGAGACAACGGTGATCGGTGTCACGCTTCTGGTAATCGCCATCGCCGCGGGCGGCTGGGTGCAAGACTCCGGCCTGGCGGACACGTTCACGCTGAGCCCGGAGACGCTGGTCGTCTGCCTGATCCTGTACGGGTTCCTGGCGTCCGTGCTGCCGGTGTGGATGCTGCTCGCGCCACGGGACTACCTGTCGACCTTCATGAAGGTCGGCACCATCGGCCTGCTGGCGGTGGGCATTCTGATCACCCGGCCCGAGGTGCAGGCATCGGCGGTCAGCCCGTTCGCCTCGAACGGTCAGGGGCCGGTGTTCGCCGGGTCGTTGTTCCCATTCGTGTTCATCACGATCGCCTGCGGCGCCCTGTCGGGGTTCCACGCATTGATCTCGTCCGGGACGACGCCGAAGATGATCCAGAAGGAAGCGCAGGTGCGCTTCATCGGCTACGGCGCGATGCTCACCGAATCGTTCGTGGCGATCATGGCCCTGATAGCGGCGGTCATCCTCGAGCCCGGCCTGTACTTCGCGATGAACTCGCCCGCCGGCCTGCTCGGGGACACGGTGCAGTCGGCGTCGGAGGCGGTCGCGAACCTCGGTTTCACGATCACCCCTGAGCAGCTCAGCGCGGCCGCGGCGGCGGTCGAGGAGGAGACCCTCGTCGCCCGCACCGGCGGCGCACCGACGCTCGCCGTCGGCATGTCGGAGATCTTCTCCGGCTTCCTCGGGGGCGACGCCCTGAGGGCATTCTGGTATCACTTCGCGATCATGTTCGAGGCGCTGTTCATCCTCACCACGGTCGACGCCGGCACCCGGGTCGGGCGCTTCATGCTGCAGGACACCCTGGGCAACGTTTGGAAGCCGATCGGCCGTACCTCCTGGAAGCCCGGCGTGTACGCGACCAGCGCGATCATCGTTGGCGCCTGGGGCTACTTCCTGTGGGCCGGCGTCACCGACCCGCTCGGCGGCATCTACCAGCTGTTCCCACTGTTCGGCATCGCCAACCAGCTGCTCGCCGCGATCGCGCTGACGGTGGCCACCACGATCCTGATCAAGTCCGGGCGGCTGAAGTGGGCGTGGGTCACCGCGGTGCCCCTGGCGTGGGACGCCACCGTCACGCTGACCGCAAGCTGGCAGAAGGTGTTCTCGGGAGACCCCCGACTCGGGTTTTTCACCCAGCGGGCGACTTACCAGGAGGCGCTGGCCGAGGGCCAGGTGCTGCCTCCGGCCAAGGACCTGGCTGACATGCAGCAGGTCGTCACGAACTCAACTGTCGACGGCATACTGGCCGCGGTCTTCGCACTGCTGGTTGTGGCGGTGATAGCAGACGCCGCCCGCACCTGTATCCGCGCCATCCGCCGGCCCGACGAGGTCACCATCACCGAGACGCCGGCCGAGCCATCGCAGGTCTGGGCCCCGGCGGGCCTGTTCCCGACGGTTGAGGAACGCGAAGAGATGACTCTGGCCGGCCGGGGCGGACCATAGCCGCCATGAGCAGCGTGCGCGTGGCTGCGAGCAAACTGCTTTGGTACCTCAAGGAGTTCACCGGGGAGAACGATTACGCCCGTTACGCCGAGCACCAGCGAATCCACCACCACGACGCCCCGCTGCTCTCCCGCCGACAGTTCGAGCGGCGACGAATGGACCGGCTCGACGAGACCCCCCGGCAGCGCTGCTGCTGAGCATTCCTGCCTCCACCCGCCCATGGGCGAGCGGACCGGCCAGCCCCAACGGCCGAGTCAGGCCGCCGGGCCGGGATGTCCGGCGACGTGGGTCACGGGCAGCGAGAAATTGCGTTTGACCCGGTGCGGCAGGTCTATCACCATCCAGCGCGAGCCGCGATGCAAGGTCGAGACGATGACCTCGTCAACCTCCTGCTTGCGGAGGGCATTCTTGATCGCGTGCAGCGGCCGCGGATCGCCGACCTCACCATCGGCGTCGACGCTGGCCTCGCGAAGACGCGCAAGTTCCTTTTCCAGCCGCCCAAGGGCCATCACCCTGGCTATCTCGTCCATGTGGCGCAGCATGCCCGCGCCGCCGCCGTCGACGCCGGACCAGGTCAAGGGCCGGTTGACCGCCTCCAGGTCGCTGACCGAAGTCGCCGGGACCACGAAGTAGAACCGGCACGGTCCCGCGGTCACGCACTCGTCGATCTTGCCCGCGAGCTCGGGGCCACCGAGCGTCTGGTTCGCCACCACGAGGTATCGACGCATCGGCCTCACTCCCTGACGCTGCCTGCCAAGCCTATCCCGCTGACACACGGCGAAACGCTCGGG
>DATHUM010000024.1:0-2684 GCA_035462225.1 Jiangellaceae bacterium
AAGTCCCGCTGACCAGGCGTTTCGCAGCCTCCAGTGTCCATCGCGTGCGACCGAATACCAGGCCGTCGGGATCCGTTGGTTAGCAGATCGGTTAGCAGGCGCGGACACTGCGCACTGAACGGCCACCCAGGGCGGATTGGAACCCGGGACACCAGGGTTCCTGGCGGGGTCGACATCGGTGTGAGTCACTCGGCGGCAACCCACGCTGAGTCGCAACGAGCTGGGCGTGTCGAGGCCCACGGTGGTCAACCTGGTCACCCTCGTCGACCGCGGCGATCTATCGGCGCACCGGATCGGCATTCACCGGCGCCGCGTCCTGGGCACGTCGGCGAGCTCGGCGGCGTGCGCTCCGTCGCGGGCCTGGCCGTCGGGGCGGACCGCCGGGGTCCACGCGTCGGCGCCGCGGTGCAGGTCGTGGATCGCCGCTTGGAGGCGGGGGTGGTCGCCGAGCGACAGCGACACCGACACGGCCACATCGGCGGCGCGGGCGTAGGAGACGAACCCCGCAGGTGGCCATCGCCGAGTCCCCGCGCCACGACGGGTTTGCCGTCGGGGATGGCGGGCAGCCACTGCAGGGCTTGTTCGAGGACGTCGGCGTTGTCGGCGATGGTGCTCGCGGCGGCGTTGCCCGAGCGCAGCAGCAACCCCAGCGGTTCGCCGCGGCCGTCGCCGCGATCCACGAACGCCACGATAGGCGCGACCCGAACCCACCCTTGTAGGTGCCCGCCGCGCGGTCCTTCTCGGAGTGCGCCGTGACCAGCGTGGCGTCGATGTCGACGTACACCGGGACGGTGACGTTCTGCCAGCCCGCAGGCGGGGCACCGAGCCGCCACACCCGCTGGCGGACGGTGGCGACGGCGTCGAAGATGCGATGCACCGCGAGGTCGTCGGCGGCGATCGCCTCGATCGTGCTGCAGACAAGGGCAGGCGCGTGTGTCATCGACCGGGAGACAGCATGAGCGAGGCACCAGCCGTACCGTCCAGCATCGCTGTCCTGACCAGCGGCGGTGACGCACCGGGCATGAACGCGGCTGTTCGGGCTGTCGTGCGGTCCGCCGAGCACCACGGCGTCGACGTCTACGCCGTCTATGAGGGTTACCGGGGACTGCTCGTTGGTGGGCCCGCGATCAGACGCATGAGTTCAGCTGATGTCGGCGGCATCATGCAGCGCGGTGGGACGGTCATCGGCACCGCCCGTTGCCACGAGTTCCTCGCCAGGGACGGACGACGTCGCGCGGCACGCAACCTGATTGACCACGGCATCGACTCGCTCGTCGTCATCGGTGGGGATGGCAGTCTGACCGGGGCGAACACGTTGCGCCAGGAATGGCCAGAGCTGCTGGCCGAGCTGGTGGATGCAGGCGGACTCCCAGCCGACGTGGTGGATGCACACCCGTTCCTACGGCTCGTCGGTCTGGTCGGCTCGATCGACAACGACATGTTCGGCACCGACATGACCATCGGCGCCGACACTGCGTTGCACCGCATCGTCGAGGCGCTCGATGCGATCCACAGCACCGCAGCCAGCCACCAGCGCACATTCGTCGTCGAGGTGATGGGCCGTCACTGCGGGTACCTGGCGTTGATGGCATCACTCGCGACCGGTGCGAACTGGGTGCTGATTCCCGAACATCCGCCCGACACCGATGACTGGGCAGACATGATGTGCTCGGCTCTCCGGGCGGGGCGCGACATCGGACGGCGCCAGAACGTCGTGATCGTCGCCGAGGGCGCCCAGGACCGGTACGGCGATCCAATCACTGCCGACGACGTCAAGGCCCTCCTCGAGGAGGGCCTCGGCGAGGACACACGCATCACCATCCTGGGCCACGTACAACGCGGTGGCGCGCCGAGCGCATTCGACCGCTACCTGAGCACGCTGCTCGGGCACGCCGCGGTCGAGCGACTGTTCGCGGACGCCCCGGACACTCCAGCACAGCTCATCGGCATCCGCGAGAACGAGGTGATCAGCTCGCCGCTCGCGGACTGCATCGCCCAGACCCGGGCGGTCGCCGACCACATCGCAGGCCACGACCACGACACCGCGATGCAGTTGCGGGGTGGGAGCTTCCGCGAGTCCTTCGGCATCCTTCGGACCCTGGTTCGGGCGGCCCCACGGACTGCAGATGTCAGTCAACGGCGGCGGATCGCGATCGTGCACGGTGGCGGCGCCGCACCCGGCATGAACACCGCGGTCCGGGTCGCGGTGCGGTTGGGTATGGACCGGGGCCACGCGATGATGGCGGTCCGCAAGGGCTTCCGGGGTCTGCGGGACGGCGACGTCCGCGAGATGGACTGGATGAGCGTCAGCGGCTGGGTGTCGTCCGGCGGCGCCGAGCTGGGCACCAACCGCTACGTCCCGGCCGGTGAGGCCGTCGGGCAGATCGCCGAGCAGATCGCGGCCCACCGTATCGATGGCCTGCTGGTCATCGGGGGCTGGTCGGCCTACCAGGCCGCGGACGTGCTCCACCGGGCCAGCGCCGAACACCGCGCGCTGGACATCCCGATCGTCTGCCTGCCCGCGACCATCAACAACAACCTTCCCGGCTCCGAACTGAGCGTCGGCGCGGATACAGCGCTCAACAATATCGTCTGGGCCGTTGACCGCATCAAACAGTCGGCCATCGCGCAGCAGCGCTGCTTCGTCGTCGAGGTCATGGGTCGCCGCTGCGGCTATCTAGCCC
>DATHUM010000025.1:0-4111 GCA_035462225.1 Jiangellaceae bacterium
TCCTCGGCGCTCCACCAGGCGCGTGCAGGTGGTACGGCACCGGTTGATCACGTCCAGCAGGTTCGTCGGCGCTCCACCAGGCGCGTGCAGGTGGTACGGCACCGGTTGATCACGTCCAGCAGGCTCGTCGGCACTCCACCAGGCGCACGCGCCTGGTACGGCACCCATGGGCATGCTGAACGTGATCAACCGGCAGCGCGGGTGAATCGGTCAGTGGCCGTGGCCGTGGCCATGACCGTGGCCGGCCGCCTCGGGCTCTTCTTCCTCGGGCTTGTCGACGACGAGCACCTCGGTGGTCAGCAGCATGCTGGCGATCGAGGCGGCGTTCTGCAGCGCCGAGCGAGTGACCTTGACCGGGTCGAGGACCCCGTCGCTCAGCAGGTCGCCGTACGTGTCGGTTGCGGCGTTGTAGCCCTCCGAGCCGGACATCTCGGCCACCTTGGACACGACGACGTACCCATTGGCCCCGGCGTTGTTGGCGATCCAGCGCAGCGGTTCGGACAGCGCCTGCCGGACGACGTCCACACCGGTCTTCTCGTCTCCGCTGAGGCCGAGGTCGCCGTCGAGCGCCGAGCCGGCGTGGATCAGGGACGCGCCACCGCCGGCGACGATGCCCTCCTCGATCGCGGCGCGGGTCGCCGAGATCGCGTCCTCGATGCGGTGTTTGCGTTCCTTGAGCTCGACCTCGGTGGCCGCGCCGACCCGGATCACGCAGACGCCGCCGGCCAGCTTGGCGAGGCGCTCCTGGAGCTTCTCGCGGTCCCAGTCCGAGTCGGTCTGCTCGATCTCACGCTTGATCTGCGCGACCCGGCCCTCGATGTCGGCCCCGGAGCCTCCGCCGTCGACGATGGTCGAGTCGTCCTTGGTGATGACGACCCGGCGAGCCGTACCGAGCACCTCGAGGCCCACCTGGTCGAGCTTGAGTCCCACCTCGGGCGCCACCACCTGAGCACCGGTGAGGACGGCCATGTCCTGCAGCATCGCCTTGCGGCGGTCGCCGAAACCGGGCGCCTTGACGGCCACGCTGACGAACGTGCCGCGAATCTTGTTGACCACGAGCGCCGACAGCGCCTCACCTTCGACGTCCTCGGCGACCACGAACAGCGGCTTGCCGGTCTGGACGACCTTCTCCAGCAGCGGCAGGAACTCGGCCACCGTGGAGATCTTGCCCTGATGCAGCAGGATGTAGGCGTCCTCGAGGACGGCCTCCATGCGCTCGGGGTCGGTGACCATATACGGGCTCAGGTAGCCCTTGTCGAACTGCATACCCTCGGTGAACTCGAGCTCGGTTCCGAAGGTCTGCGACTCCTCGACGGTGATGACGCCGTCCTTGCCGACCTTGTCGAAGGCCTCGGCGATCAGCTCGCCGATCTGCGGGTCCTGCGCGGAGATGGCGGCGACCGATGCGATATCGGACTTCTCGTCGACCGGACGAGCGGTCTCGAGCAGCCGGTTGGTGACCGCCTCGACCGCAGCGTCGATGCCGCGCTTGACGGCCATCGGGGCAGCGCTGGCCGCCACCGCCTTCAGCCCGCGGTGCACCATCGCCTGGGCGAGGACGGTCGCGGTCGTGGTGCCGTCACCTGCGATGTCGTTGGTCTTGGTGGCAACTTCCTTGGCCAGCTGGGCACCGAGGTTCTCGTACGGGTCCTCGAGCTCGATCTCGCGAGCGATGGTGACGCCGTCGTTGGTGATCGTGGGCGAGCCGAACTTCTTGTCGATCACGACGTTGCGGCCCTTCGGGCCGATCGTGATCTTGACGGTGTCCGCGAGAATGTCCACGCCACGCTCCAGGCGGCGGCGTGCGCTCTCGTCGAACTCCAAGATCTTTGGCATGGGTTTCCCTTCAAAGGCCGAACGCCCCCGAAGGTCGCGGCTACGCGACCTCGGGGGCGTTCGTCAGCGGTTCACTTCTCGATGATGGCGAGGACGTCGCGCGCCGACAGGATGAGGTAATCCTCGTTGTCGTACTTGACCTCGGTGCCACCGTACTTCGAGTACAGCACCTTGTCGCCGACCTTGACGTCGAGCGGGATGCGCTTCTCGCCATCCTCGTCCCACCGTCCGGCGCCGACAGCGAGGACCTCGCCCTCCTGCGGCTTCTCCTTGGCGGTGTCAGGGATTACGAGCCCGGACGCCGTGGTCTGCTCCGCGTCGAGCGGCTTGACCACGATCCGGTCCTCGAGCGGCTTGATGGAGACCGACACTTGCTGACCTCCCCTTTCGCGGGATGTCACGATGGTTTCGTTCTGACCTGGCCGTGATCGCACCGTCGTCGCGGGTGCCGGTGTGACCGTGGCCGTTGGCACTCTCAGAGTGAAAGTGCCAATCCGAAACCTAACGCGTCTTTAGCACTCGGTCAAGGTGAGTGCCAATGGCGGCCGCGAATCGGCTCGCGGCGCGCGCGTCATGCGCGAGAAACAGCGAGGGTTCGGTGAGCTCTAGTTCCAGCAGTACGGGCCGGCCCTCCCCGTCCGGAATTAGATCGATGCGGGCGTACAGCACGTCGCTCGCAAGCTCGGCCGGGACGGCGGCGAGTGCGGCCTCGGCCGCGTCCAGCTCTGCTTTAGACGCCTGCCGTGGCGTGATCTCCTCGGCGCGGAACAAACCGTCGACGGCGGTGTCCGGCCCGGCGAGCAGCGGCGCCTTGCGAATCGCGTGACTGAACCGGCCGGCAACGAACAGCACAGCGGTCTCCCCCGAGGTGTCCACGGCGTCGAGGTAGGGCTGGACCATGGCCGTCGCGCCCCTGTCCAGCAGGCCCTGTGCGTGCTTGACCGCGAGTTCGCGCTGGGCGGGGTCCGAGAGGTCGAACCGGCCGGTATCGCGAGAGCCGGCGCTGATGGACGGCTTGATCACATACTCGCCGTCGCCTGGCAGGGCGACCTCTTCCCCTGGCTCGAGCCACTCCGTGGGTACGACTGGCACGCCCGCCTGCACCAATTCGCGCAGGTAACGCTTGTCGGTGTTCCACCGCAGGATGCCGGCAGTGTTGGCCAAGCGCGGTACGGAGCCGGCCCACGCCAGGTACTTGTCCCGGTGGTCGATGTAGTCCCATGTCGAGCGGACGACGACGAGGTCGTAGGTCTCCCAGTCGACCGCCGGATCGTCCCAGACGGCCGCCTCAGCAAGGATCTTCCGCTCCGCGAGCGCTGGGATCACCAACCTGTCGTCCTCGTCGAGCTCGGCGAATTCCCGGCAGGTGGCAAGGGCTACACGTCGTTCGATCATAAGGGGTGAGATTATCTTACGGTCATTACACGCCGATCTCCGGGGCAGCATCCTGGTCGGCCGCGCCGGACTGTTGCAGACCCGGGCGTTACGGCCCGCCGAATCCCGCTCACCCATTGCTGGCAGGCTTGTTCGGCGTGGACGTCGAGACGCTCAAGTCGCTGCGGACCCCGCCCGGCCGCGAACTCCTCGCCGAGGCGGTCGCGTCGTACGGAACGGAAGACGACTTCACGCTCGGCACCCGCCTTCGGCGGAGTCACCCACCCGGACTCGTCGCGGCCGCGCTGACCCAGGCCCGGCTGCGCCGGCGGGCACGGGCCAAGTTCGATCCGGACGATGCAGCGCGCATGTTCTTAACCGCCGACGGGCTCGAACAGGCCACCCGTGCGAGCGTGAGCGCACACCGCGCCGCCCGGTTCGCCAGCGCCAGAGGCCCGGTGGCCGACCTGTGCTGCGGGATCGGCGGCGATCTCATCGCCCTCGCCCGCAGCGGTTCGGCCGCCACTGGTGACATCGTCACAGGTGCCGCAGACGTCGCAGGTGCCGGCGTCACTGGTGTCGACCTCGACCCGCTGACCGCTGCGGTCGCACAGGCCAATGCCGAAGAACTCGGACTGGCCGCCACGGTCGTCGAAGCCGACGCGACGACCCTCGATCGGGCCCCGTTCTCGACCGTGATGTGCGACCCGTCTCGGCGCAACCCCCGAGGCAGGGTGTTCGACCCTGACTCATCTCGGCCGGCGTGGTCGTTCGGCGAGGAGCTGCGGCAGGAATCCGCCTGCGTGAAGGTGGCGCCCGGCCTCGGGCATGGCCAGAGTCCGACGGGAGTCGAGGCGGAATGGGTTTCCGAGCGCGGCGAGGTGAAGGAGGCCGCACTCTG
>DATHUM010000026.1:0-4874 GCA_035462225.1 Jiangellaceae bacterium
CCAGGAGTTTGCGTTGCCCCCCAGAGAGCGAGCCGGCGTATTCGTCGCGCATATGGTCGAGCTTGAACCGAGCGAGTAGTTCTTCGGCACGCCCGGTGATCTCGTTCTCTTGCCCCTTCCAAAGCCACGAGAACATGGCGCGCCCCATCCGCTCGCCACGTTGGCCGGTGGCGCCAAGGCGCATGTTCTCGATGACGGTGAGCCTCGATAACGCTTTGGTCAGCTGAAACGTTCGGACCATTCCGCCGCGAGCGACTCGGAATGCCGGCGTGCCCGCGAGCTGCTGGCCATTGAACGTCCACTCGCCATGGTCGGCCCGGTCGAATCCGGTCAGGACGTTGAACAGGGTGGTCTTGCCGGCACCGTTCGGCCCGATGAGTGCAGTGATGGATCCCCGTTGCACCTCGAAATGGCGGACATCGACGGCTACTAGACCACCGAATCGGCGCACCACCCCGTCGGCGGTGAGGATCGAATCGGGCTTTGAGACTCCTGGCTCGTGTGGCACGCTCGCGAACTCAGCCAAGGCCTCGTCGCGCTTCGGCGTGTGGAGTAGGGCCTCGTCGATGGCCGGCATTTCGCCCGCATCGAGGCGGGTCTGCGGCGCGTCGGGACTCTCAGCGGACATCGAACACCAGCTCCTTCCGATTTCCGAAGATGCCCTGTGGCCGGAAGATCAGCAACAGAATCAGGATCAGTCCAACCAACATAAACCGCACCGACCCCACCTGGTTGGTTGTCATCAGCGAGAACGGGAAGATGTCCGCCCTGACACCGGCTTCCAGAGTGGTGGCGAGGAGCTGGAGTACAAACCAGAAGATCATTGCGCCGACGACCGGACCGAAGACTCGCGCGGCGCCGCCCAGGATCAGAATGGTGTAGGCGTAGAACGTGAACGTGGGCTGGTACAGGTCGGGCTGGATAGCCGCGTTCGCGATCGAGAACATGAATCCGGCAAGCGCGCCGAAGATGCCGCCCAGGGCCAACGACTGCATCTTGTAGGCGTAGACGTTCTTTCCAAGGCTGCGGACGGCGTCCTCGTCCTCGCGGATCGCCTTCAACACGCGACCCCATGGGCTCCGCATCAGCGCCCAGACCACCAGGCAGGAGAGCAGCACCAGCACCCAGCCGACCGTCAGAACCCAAGCGTCGCGCGGCCCGAATGTCCACGGGCCGAACCCGACCCGGTCATCGAATGGGTTGAGATCGAAGAAGGTGTTCGTGAACCCGGTGAGACCGCCCGAGCCACCGAAGGTGTCCCGCAGAGTCGACGATCGGAAGACCAGCCTGATGATTTCCGATGCCGCGATTGTGACGATGGCCAGGTAGTCGGCGCGTAGGCGCAAGGTCGGGATGCCGAGCAAGAGCGCAAGGAGCATAGCGCCGGCTATACCGACCAGGAGACCGAACCAGAACGGCAGCCCGAAGGTCGCCACGATGGTGGCCAGTCCGTAGCCGCCGACGGCCGCGAACGCGGCCTGGCCGAAGTTGAGCAGTCCGGTGTATCCGAACTGCACGTTGAGCCCGATCGCCGCAAGTGCGAAGACGATCGCCTCCTGGCCCACGATTGCGCGGAGGGAGTTGTCGAGTATGAATCCCCAGTCCATGCTTGTCGCTCCTCCGCCGCTCAGCCGACCCGCTCGCGCCGGCCGAGAAGGCCTTGCGGGCGAATGAGAAGAATGATCACCATGATGCCCAGTGCGCCGGCGTACTTCAGCTCAGACGGGATCACCAGTGTGGAGACTTCCACGAGGATGCCGACCACGATGCCGCCGAGCATGGCGCCCCATGCTGTGCCCAGACCGCCGAGGATGACCGCCGCGAAGATGAGGAGCAGGATCCGCACCCCCATCAGGTAGTCGACCGCCTGGATCAATCCGAACAGGATGCCGGCGAGGCCGGCGAGAGCGGTCCCGACTACCCAGACGTTTGTGACCACCCGGTCGACGTAGATCCCTGACGAGGCAGCCAGCGCCGGGTTGTCGGACACTGCGCGGACCGCCTTGCCGGCACGCGTTCTGAGCAGTACCAGACTCACTGCGATCATTAGGACCGCCGAGATGCCCATGATCCACAAGTCCCGCTGAGCCCAGCGGAACGGACCGATGACCATTGACGACTGGATGACGAACTGGCGGTACTGCTGCCGTTCGCCGCCGAAGACGAATAGGTAGAAGAACCGGAGGAACAGCAGCACGCCGACCGATATGATCATCATGGTGATCAAACCGGTTCCGCGGTTTCGCAACGGCCGCCAGAATCCCCGGTCCTGTGCCCACCCGAAGATCGCGGCGAGGACGATCGTGATCAGAGCCGCCCAAAGGAGGTGGATGCCCGCGCTGACGTTGAGGTACCAGGCCGTGATGGCGCCGAAAGCGACGAGCTCGCCATGCGAGAAGTTGACCAGCCCGATGGTGCCGAATATCAGTGACAAGCCGAGCGACGCGAGGCCGAGGATGAGGCCGAACCGCAGGCCATTGCTCACGAGCTGCCAGATCTGTGCTGGTCTAGCGGTCTGCGTGCCGCCTGGCTCCTCCAGCGCCTCGCCTTCGGTCTCAACATCGGCGCCCGGCGCACCTTGGACGGGCGCCTCGGCGTCGTCCTGGGGCGTCGGAGCGGGTGCCGGCGCGCCTCCTCGCTCGCCGAGGCGGAAGGCGACCGACCGGTCCTGGTTGCCGCCCACGGTCGTGGTGATAGCTGGCTCGCCCGGTGGGGGTACGCCTTCTGGCAGGGTGTCGACGTCGAGCGTCACGACATACTCGCCGGGCGAGGGTAAGGGAACGCGCCACTGCCCTTCGGCGTCTGTCTCGGCAGTCCCTACTTCCGCCCCGTCGGCGTCGGTGACGGTCAGGGTCACGCCTTCAACGGGATCGCGCTCGTGCCGGATGACGCCGCCGACGGTCTCATCCGCTTCTTCCTGCGCCAACGCAGGCGCGGCGCCGAGAAGGGCCACCGCGAGCATGGCCAGCAGCCCTAGTACGGCCTTGCTGAGGGTACGCACGTGAATGACTACCCTTCCGGTCTATGTTCGCGCGGCGGCGACGCTGCTCGTCCGAGGCACGCCACGGGTTTGATGCTGGGCGAGCATAGCTGCAACGGGTGCTGCACCGTTACTGACCTGCCCGATGTTTCCGTTCTGAGACCTGTTTCATATGTCCACGAGACTTGCAAATCGGTGTAACACGGGCGGTTACGCCGGGCGCAACAAGCAGGTAATGCGAGCAGTGCATACCCGCCGTCCATCTTCGTCTGAGATCACTACTTCGTAGCTCGCGGTCTGGCGGCCGAGATGGGCGGGGACGGCCACGCCGGTGACATGTCCGGTCTGCACCGACCGGTGGTGCGTGGCGTTGATGTCGACGCCGACGGCTATGCGATCTGGAAGCGCGTGCATGGCGGCGGCGTACGAGCCGAGCCCCTCGGCCAGCACGCAGGACGCACCCCCGTGCAACAGTCCGTACGGCTGGGTGTTGCCCTCGACCGGCATCCGTCCCACCACCCTGTCCGGGCGCGCCTCGAGAATCTCGATGCCCATCCGCTCATGCAGCGCGGCGCTCGGCAGGTGAGCCAGAATGGACTGTTGGTCGTCGAACCCCATGTTCGTTGCCGGGTCTGTCATAGGGGGAGACTATGGTGGCCGCCGTGGCTGAATCGAACTCCGCTCCCCGATTGCTCTTGCTCGACGGCCATTCGCTGGCATACCGGGCGTTCTATGCGTTGAGGGACGCCAACATGGTCACGACGACCGGTCAGCACACCGAAGGTGTCTACGGGTTCACCTCGATGTTGATCAATGTGCTTCGCGACGAACAGCCCACGCACGTCGCGGTGGCCTTCGACGTCTCGCGGCAGACGTTCCGCACCGAGGCGTACTCGGAGTACAAGGCCAACCGGGTGTCGTCACCGCCGGAGTTCGCCGGTCAGATCGAACTGGTCAAGGACGTGCTGGGGGCCCTGCGGATCCCGTCGATCGAAAAGGACGGCTACGAGGCAGACGACATCATCGCCACCGTGACGACGCGAGCGGAGGCCGAAGGGCTCGACGTCCTCATCCTTACCGGCGACCGCGACGCATTTCAGCTGGTCAGCGACCGGGTGACGGTGTTGTATCCGCGCCGCGGGGTCTCCGATCTCACCCGCATGACACCGGAGGCGGTCCGCGAGAAGTACGGCCTGTCGCCTGCGCAGTATCCGGATTTCGCCGCGCTCAGGGGAGACCCCTCCGACAACCTTCCGAAGATCCCTGGAGTAGGGGAGAAGACCGCGGCCAAGTGGGTCGTGGAGTTCGGCTCGCTGACCGAATTGGCCACACGCGTCGACGAGGTGCCGGGCAAGGCGGGCGACGCGTTGCGTGCGCATCTGGGCCAGGTTCTGACCAATCGGCAGCTCACCGAGCTGGTGCGCGATGTGCCGATCGAGATCAGGGTCGATGACCTGGTCCGGCAGGCCTGGAATCGCGAAGAGGTCCACCAGATCTTCGACTCGCTTGAGTTCCGGGTGCTCCGAGACCGGCTGTACGAGACACTCGAGTCGGCGACTCCGGAGGCCGAGGAGGGTTTCGACCTCGAGGTCGTCCATCTGGGCCCCGGGGAGGTCGCGCCCTGGCTCGCGGCTCACGCCGGAACCGAGCAGGTGGGGGTGTCGGTGCGTGGCACCTGGGGCGCCGGCACCGGGGAAGTCTCGCAGGTCGCGGTCGCCACCTCGGCCGGTGCCGGCGCCTGGTTCGAGCCTCCCGAGCTGACACCCGAAGACGACGCCGCGGTCGCCGCCTGGCTGGCCGATCCCGGCAGGCCGAAGGTCCTACACGACGCCAAGGGGCCCCTGCACGCCCTGGCGGCGCGCGGCTGGCCGGTGGCCGGCCTGGCGGGCGATAC
>DATHUM010000027.1:0-6930 GCA_035462225.1 Jiangellaceae bacterium
CGTCTGGAGCCGAGCGGTACGCCGTACCGGACCTTCGCGGAAAGACCCGGGAAGAAGCCGAGGCGCTGCTCGAGGAGCAGAACCTGGTGCCGGCCGTCGAGGAGCGGTACGACGACCAGGTGCCCGAAGGTGTGGTCATCGGCCAAGGCGTCGATCCGGGCCGCGAGTTGCGCGCCGACGAGCAGGTGCCGGTGTACGTCAGCAAGGGGCGCGAACCGGTCGAGATCGTCGATTTCACCGGGCAGGACGCCAACCAGGCCGAGCAGCAACTGCGCGAGGCCGGGTTCGAAGTCACCCGGCAGGAGCAGCCCAATCCGAACGTTCGCGCCGGTTTCGTAATCTCGCAGTCGCCGAATTCCGGCACTGGTCACCGCGGCGACACCATCACTCTTGTGGTCGCCGCCCAGGAGAACCAGATTGTCGTTCCCGAAGTGCGGGGCATGCACGTCAGCGACGCGGAGCGGATCTTGCGCGAGGCGGGATTCACCAACATCAAGGTCGACCGTCGGATCACGTTCTTCCCGCAGGAAATCGTCGTAGACCAGAGGCCGCGGCCCGGCCGTGAGATCAAGCCCGATCAGCAGATCGAGCTCATCGTCCGCTAAGAGCGCATCCGAGTGAACGAACGGCCCGCCATCGGGACCCACCTGTCCACCAGAGGACGGCTCGCGATGGTTCCAGAACGTGCGGCCGCCATCGGTGCCGAGGCGATCCAGATCTTCGTCGGCAACCCGCGCGGCTGGGCTACACCGTCCGGCGATCCGGCGGCCGACGCGGCATTCCGGGCCGGCGTGGCAGAGCACGGCATCGCCGTGTTGATCCATTCGGCGTACCTGGTGAACCTCGGCTCCCCGGCTCCGCTCACCTACGAACGCTCAATCACCAGCGTCGCCCACGCGTTCTCCCGCGGCGCCGCGATCGGCGCGCGGGGTGTCGTCGTCCACACCGGATCGTGCGTGACCGCCGGTGGACGCGAGGCCGCCTTGCGTCAAGTCCGTGAGGCGCTGCTGCCCATGCTCGACGCACTTCCCGACGACGCACCCGACCTGTGGCTGGAGCCGACGGCCGGCCAGGGCCAATCGCTGGCGGCTGGAATCGACGATCTGGGGCCCTACCTCGATGCGCTCGAACGCCATCCACGAGCCAGAATCTGTCTGGACACCTGCCACGCCTTCGCCGCCGGCCACGACCTGGCCGCACCGGGCGGAATGAGCTCGACCCTCGACCGGCTGCTCGTCGTCGCCGGTGCGGGACGGCTGGCCGCGGTGCACGCCAACGACTCGGTAGACGGGTGCGGAACCTTCCGTGACCGGCACGCGCGGATCGGCGCAGGTCGCATAGGCCTTGAGCCGTTCCGCGAACTGCTCGCCCATCCTGCGGTGGCCGGCCTTCCCGTGGTGCTGGAAACCCCGGGCGGTCCGGAGGCCCACGCGGCCGACGTCTCGTTGCTCAAGTCGCTGCGATAACGGACTGGTGACCGGGCCGTAACCATTCGTCTTACCTGGCGGATATCGCGTCCAGAGAGTGGACCGGCGACGTATCGTCACACCTGCAGCAGTAAGGAGTAACGATGGTCGTGGTCATGAAACCGGGCACGGCGGAAGAGCACATCGAAGACGTCGTCGCCCGAGTTCGCGACGCCGGAGGCACGGCATTCGTCAGCCGAGGCGTCACCCGCACGATCATCGGACTGGTCGGCGACGTGGAACGGTTCCGGGCGCTGAACCTGCGTGCGATGCCGGGCGTCGCCGAACTTTTGCGCGTGTCCTCGCCGTACAAGCTGGTCGGTCGCGACGCGACATCGGGCCGGACGACGGTGCTGGTCGGTGGCGCATCCGGGGTGCCGGTCGGCCCTGACACCTTCACTTTCATCGCGGGCCCGTGCGCGGTCGAGTCGCCGCAGCAGACGTTGGAGGCCGCCGAGATGGCCAAGGCCGCCGGCGCCACTTTGCTGCGCGGCGGCGCGTTCAAGCCTCGCACGTCGCCACAGTCCTTCCAGGGGCTCGGCGAAGAGGGCCTGCGGATCCTCGCCGAGGCCCGAGCTGCGACCGGACTTCCGGTCGTCACCGAGGTGGTGGACGCGCACGACGTTCCCTTGGTCGCCTCGTATGCCGACATGCTCCAGATCGGCACTCGCAACATGCACAACTACGCGCTGCTACAGGCGGTCGGCAAGGCGCAGCGGCCCGTCCTGCTCAAACGAGGCATGCAGGCGACCATCGACGAGTGGCTCACCGCCGCCGAGTACATCGCCCAGCGCGGCAACCTCGACATAGTCCTCTGCGAGCGCGGCATCAGAACGTTCGAGACCGCCACCCGCAACACTCTCGACATCTCTGCCGTGCCGGTCGTCCAGGCGCTGTCGCACCTGCCGATCGTGGTCGACCCATCCCATTCCGGCGGCCGCCGAGAGCTGGTGCTGCCGCTGGCCCGAGCCGCCATCGGCGTCGGGGCCGACGGGATCATCGTCGATGTCCACCCTTATCCCGAAGAGGCTCTGGTGGACGGCGCACAGGCGCTGTCCGGTGCGGACCTGCGCGAGCTTGCCTCCAGCGTGCGCCGCCTCCCGCCGCTACTCGGGCGCAAGCCTGCGGAGCTGCGGCCCGCCTAGCGCTGCGCGGACGGGGGTGAGCAGGCGGACCAGCGTCCCTGGCTGCGGGTCGCCTGGCGGTCGCGGCCCTGACGCTCGGTAAGGACGCGGGCCAGCGTCCCGGGCTGCGTCCGCCTAGCGGTCGCTACGCGGACGGCTGAGCAGGCGGGCCAGCGTCTCGCCCGCCTTGCGGCAGTCGTCCGCCGTGACGTCCAGGTGGGTGATGAGCCGAACGGTCTGCGGGCCGACCGCTCCGGCGACCACCCCATCGGCGCGGGCCTGTGCGACCAGTTCGGCCGCGCTGAGGTGGGCCGGCGAGGTGTCGATCATCACGATGTTGGTCTCGACCTGATCAGGGGCGACGGCCCCGGTGTCGGCGAGCAGTTCAGCCATGGCACGGGCGTTGGTATGGTCGTCGGCGAGCCGCTCGACGTGGTGATCGAGGGCGTACAACCCCGCCGCCGCGAGCACTCCAGCCTGCCGCCAGCCGGCACCCAGCCGCTTGCGCCACTGCCTGGCTTCGGCGATCACGTCGGCGCCGCCGACTAGGACCGAGCCGACCGGCGCGCCCAGACCCTTCGACAGGCACACCGACACCGTGCCGAAAAAGCTCCCGTAGGCCTCCAAGCTGATGCCGGTGGCCACGTGTGCGTTCCATAACCTGGCTCCGTCCAGGTGCAGGCCGACATCGGTCCCGGACACCAGGTCGTACAGGCTCTTGAGATCGGCCAGCGGCTGGACCGTTCCGCCCGCGAAGTTGTGCGTGTTCTCCACCGCGACGGCCGCGGTCGAGACGAGATAGGGACCGGCGTCCGGTGCCAGCAACTCCGCCACAGCGCCGAGGTCGACATATCCCCGTGGGTGTGACCAGGTTCGGGTCGTGACTCCATGTAGGGCGGCGTGCCCGCCCAACTCGGCCCGCACGATGTGGGCCCGAGACTCGCACAGGACCTCTTGCCCCGGGCGCACGTGAGCCCGGACGCCGAGCAGGTTGGCCAGCGAGCCGCTGACCGTGAACAGGCCGGCTTCCTTGCCCAGCATGCCGGCCACCCGCTCTTCGAGCGCGCGTACGGTCGGATCCTCGCCGTAGACGTCGTCACCGGTCTCCGCCGCGGACATCGCCGCCAGCATGCCCTCGACAGGACGCGTCACGGTATCGCTACGCAGGTCGATCGCCATGACCAGACCCTAGCCCCGCCCGGATTCGCCGATGACGGGCCGTAGCCGCACCTAGGCTCCACAGTGCCGGTAATCGCGCGCACCGAGCTTCCACAGTGCGGCGAGCATCCGCACCAAGCTTCCACGATGCCGCCATCGCGACACCAAGCGTCCTCGGTGCTCCATCTCGGCGCACCAAGCCTCCACGGTGCGCCGTACTACCATGGCCAGCGGCAGGTCAGCGGGCCTCGAGCAACTCTGCGACTAGAAACGCCAGTTCCAGTGACTGCGTGCGGTTGAGCCGCGGGTCGCAGAGCGTCTCGTACCGCTCCCCCAGCCCGTCCTCGGCGATCGGGTCGCCGCCGCCGACGCACTCGGTGACGTCGTCGCCGGTCAGCTCAACATGCACGCCACCCGGATGAGTGCCAAGCGCACGGTGCACTTCGAAGAAGCCCCGCACCTCGTCGATCACATCGTCGAACCGGCGGGTCTTGTGGCCGCTCGGCGCCTCGTAGGTGTTGCCGTGCATGGGGTCACAGATCCACGACGTCACGAGTCCGGCTGAACTGGCCTTCTCGATCAACGGCGGTAGCAGATCACGGACCTTGCCCGCGCCCATCCGGGTGATGAACGTCAGCCGCCCGGGTTCTCGATTCGGGTCCAGCCGGTCGGCGAATGAGAGCACGTCGTCCGGCGTGGTCGAGGGGCCGAGCTTGACCCCGATCGGGTTGCGGATCCGGGAGGCGAACTCGATGTGTGCGCCGTCGAGCTGGCGGGTCCGATCCCCCACCCAGACGAAGTGGCCGGAGACGTTGTAGGGCTGCCCGGTCCGGGAGTCGACTCGGGTGAGCGCGTGCTCGTAGTCGAGCAGCAGCGCCTCGTGGCTTGAATACAACTCCACCGTGTGCAGTTGCTCGGGATCGGCGCCGATGGCGTTCATGAAGGCCATCGCCTTGTCGATCTGCCCGGCCAGGCGCTCGTAGCGCAGGCCGGCGGGCGAGCTCAGGACGAAATCGGTGTTCCACGCGTGCACCTGGCGCAGGTCGGCATACCCGCCTCCGACGAACGCTCGGGTGAGGTTCAGCGTCGCGGCCGATGCGTTGTACATCCGCAGCAGCCGGTTCGGGTCGGGCGTGCGGGCTTCAGCGGTGAACGCGAATCCGTTCACGGCATCGCCACGGTATGCCGGCAGCGTGACCTCGCCGCGGGTTTCGGTGGGACGCGACCGGGGCTTGGCGTACTGCCCGGCCAGCCGGCCGATCTTCACCACGGGCACGCTGGCCGCGTACGTCAACACGACTGCCATCTGAAGCAGCGTCTTGAGCTTGTTGCGGACGTTGGCCGCCGTGACGCCGGCGAAGGTCTCGGCACAGTCGCCGCCCTGGAGGATGAACGCCTCGCCGCGCGACACCGCGGCCAGCCGGTCGCGAAGCGTGTCGCACTCGCCCGCGAAGACCAGCGGCGGCATCGTCCGCAGTTCCGATACCGCTGCCTCGAGGGCCGCCGAGTCCGGCCATTCCGGCTGCTGCGCGGCCGGCAGCGCCTTGAGCACCGCGGCGAGCTCGGAGAACAGCGCGGCATCCGGCGACGAAGTCACCTGTGCAGGATAACGGCCGGGTGACTCGACCATGGTGCTCGGCTCGTGATCTGAGACCCGCCCGGTTCTTGCGGCCACGGACGGGCCGGTCGATATGGTGGACGGGTCCGGCGCACGACGAAGTGCCAGCGGATTCCTCACGACGTTCTCGGCCGAAGGATCGCCTACCATGCCTGCTCGCAAAGTCGCGATGCTCACGGCCGGGGGCCTTGCCCCCTGCCTATCGTCCGCCGTCGGCGGGCTCATCGAGCGCTACACCGAAATCGCGCCCGAAGTCGAGGTCGTCGGCTACCTCGACGGCTACGCCGGCCTGTTGACCGGACGATCGGTCACCGTCACGCCGGAGATCCGGGCGGTGGCACACCGGTTGCACCGATTCGGCGGCAGCCCACTCGGCAACAGCCGGGTCAAGCTGACCAACGTCGAGGACTGCGTCGAACGCGGGCTGATCAAGGAGGGGCAAGACCCCCTCCACGTCGCGGCAGAGCAGCTCACCC
The DNA here is from genome assembly GCA_035462225.1 of Jiangellaceae bacterium. GTDB lineage: Bacteria > Actinomycetota > Actinomycetes > Jiangellales > Jiangellaceae > JASLBX01. The sequence goes on from DATHUM010000027.1 coordinate 5,843, forward strand.
GCGACGAGGTGGACGTCCTGCACACCATCGGCGGCGACGACACGAACACCATGGCCGCCGCCCTGGCCGACTACCTGCACAGCAACGACTACGACCTGACCGTCGTCGGCCTGCCCAAGACCATCGACAACGATGTGGTACCGATCCGGCAGAGTCTCGGCGCCTGGACCGCTGCCGAGCAGGGCGCCATCTACGCCCGCAACATTGTCGCGGAGCACTCCTCGAACCCCCGCATGCTCGTGGTCCACGAAGTCATGGGGCGCAACTGCGGCTGGCTGACAGCCGCGACGGCGGTGAAGTACCGCGAGTGGCTCGACTCCCAGCAGTGGGTGCCTGAGTTCGGCGTCGACCGCCGGCGGTGGGACGTCCACGCGGTGTACGTCCCGGAGGCCCACCACGACCTGGACGCCGAGGCCCAGCGGCTGCGGGCGATCATGGACGAGCTCGGCTGCGTGAACATCTTCCTGTCCGAGGGTGCCGGCGTGAGTGAGATCGTCGCCCAACTCGAGGCGGCCGGCGAGGAGGTCCCGCGAGACCCGTTCGGCCACGTCAAGCTGGACAAGGTCAATCCGGGAGGTTGGTTCGCCAAGCAGTTCGCCGACAAGCTCGGCGCGGAGAAGGTCAACGTCCAAAAAAGCGGGTATTTCTGCCGGTCGGCCGCGCCGAATGTGGACGATCTCCGGCTGATCAAGAGCTGCACCGACCTCGCAGTCGAGTGCGCGCTTCGCGGCGAGGGCGGCGTGATCGGTCACGACGAGGGCAATGGCGGCCGGCTGCGGGCGATCGAGTTCGACCGGATCAAGGGCGGCAAGCCGTTCGACACCACCACCGACTGGTACCTCGACCTGCTCGCGGCCATCGGCCAGCCGTCGGCCGCCTAGCCCGTTAAAAGATCACCTGCGCAGGCCCGCGAGATCAAGTGAGCGCGACACGCCGACCCGTCGCGTCCGGTTCGAGCGTGTCGTGACCATTTGATCTTCAGCGCTGCCGTCGTTCACGGCTAGGCCCCGGAATGTGGGCGCCAAGGCAAGAGCATTGCGTCATTCGTCGGCACACCCGGTAGGGTCGAATCACATGTGCGGACTCTC